>NZ_FXBB01000050.1 GCF_900177735.1 Dethiosulfovibrio salsuginis
TCCGGCTACCCGTCTTTGCCTTGGTGAGCCATTACCTCACCAACTAGCTGATAGGACGCGAGCCCCTCTCAAAGCGGATTGCTCCGTTTCACCCTTAGGCATATGGGGTATTAATCCCGGTTTCCCGGGGCTGTCCCCCTCTTTGAGACAGGTTCTCACGCATTACTCACCCGTCCGCGACTCAGTATCCTTATCTTCCAGCCGAAGCCTTCCGACAAGAACCTTCGTCCCACTTGCATGTGTTAAGCACGCCGCCAGCGTTCGTCCTGAGCCAGGATCAAACTCTCCATAAAAATTCCTTTTTGCTGGCTGTGTTTCTTACTCCCCGTTTTCAGCTGTCAAGGTTCGGTGCGCCTCCGTTACAGCGGCCTTGCGGCCACCGCTCTCAGCGGCGCAGAAGGAATAATACCACCACAGGCGGTATTCGTCAACAGGCAAAAAAAGCTCTTCTTACTCACCTTCGGGACTGCTCCAACAGAACATCCCTGCTTTATTCTTTGTCCTTATACAGGAGCACGTCTTTGAGCCTCTCTCCTCTGACCATAAAAAAGACCCTCTCCGCTATGTTGCTGGCGTGGTCCCCTATTCTCTCCAGGTGTCTACCTATAAGCAGCAGTTCGGTGGCAACGAGCACACTGTCTCTATCTCCGTTCATGTGGGCCATCATGGTTATAAGCTCTTCGGACATTCCGGAAGCCATGCGATCCAATTGTTTATCGTCCCTGAAAACGTGGACCGCCATCTCCGAGTCTCCTTCAAAAAAAGACTGCATAGAGCGAGAGACCATGGATATGGAAATATCGGTCATCCTGGATATGTCCACCAAGGGCTTAAGCATAGGGTGATTGGACAGGGTTATAGCTCTCTCCGCCACGTTAACCGCCTGATCTCCTATTCTCTCCAGGTCGGTAGCGATCTTTATAACGGCGAACACAAAACGGAGCTCATCTCTGACTGGACTCCTCATGGCGATGGAGGCAAGGCACTCTCTGTTTAGGTCCGTCTCCGTCGCGTCTATAACGTCGTCTCTATCTATAACGTTTTGCGCTAACTCAGCATCTCCCTCCTTCAATGCTGTAAGGGATTTAGCCAAAGCCTGGCGAACCTCGTCCCCCATAAACCGAACTAAAGCGAGGATTCTCTCTCTGTCATCTCCATAGGCTAGATCTACTTCCTTACGTTTATGCGATAAACTTCCTTTATTCATCATGTTCGCGAACCATTTCAACAATCTCACCACTCCCACTCTCTCGACTGGACATTTCAAAAGCCATTTTTTCCCCCTTGCTAAGCTGAGTGCAGGCTTTTGCCAGTCGATTCCCCACGGCTAAATATTCCAGGCCACCGCCTCTACCGTAGTTGCCTCTTCTGAAAATATCCCTACGGATATTTTCATCCAGTTGTTTCAGCTTCTCGTAGTACCTATCGACATCGTAGGCCATTCCAAGATCTCCCAGCGCAAGGGCACCCATAGCGGATCTGACCAACTCAACCATGATGTTTCTATAGCCACCAGCTTCCATTTCGTCCGGGAGAGGACAGTTTTTTCTATTCCCATTATCGTCGAGATGAAGGGGCAACAAGCCCTTATTGATGGAGTCTTTGACGCTTTTTAGAGACTCAAGGGTGTAGGCCACTCTACCGTAGGAAACTTTGGTGCTCTCCTTACCTGAAACCTCTATCGAGTCAAAATATTCCGATGTGGCCTCCATAAGCTCCTCTGTACCATCCCTCAGTCTCTTCAATGTCTCTATATCCCCTATTTGAGTGAGAATCAGCTCTGACTCTCTCCCTAAAAAACCTGCCAACCGGGCTAGCTCTCTATCCAAAAGAGGAAGGGCCAGTCCAGGAAAGTCGACCAGCTTTGGGTTGAGATAGGCGGGCTCCCCTATGCTATCCCTGTCTCTGGAGAAAAGGAACCGCAATCCTCCGGCCATAACGTCGGTAAAAGGAAGAACTATAAACGCGTTAAGCCATACTACGGTAAACTGTAGCACTACACACCTAAGCTCTATAGACAAAAAGGATGTTATATCAAGGGCATAGGGAACCAAAAAAGAAAAGGGCAGTATAAACAGTACCCCTATGATTTTATAAAGAGCAGAGCCTATCCCTAGGAGTCGAGCGTTTTTCCTTCCTGAAAGACTGGCGATGAAGACGATAACCGACGAACCAGCATGAGATCCCATTACTATGGGATAAATCGATTCTAGAGGCAAAGAGCCAGCTCCAGCTAAGGCTATCGCCAATGCCATTACGGCGGCACTGCTTTGCAGTACCGCCGCTGATATGGTCGCAACTATCCCCATGAACCAAGGCCTGGTGCTGAGGGAGGTCAATATAGAGGCAAACCCTGGGTCGGCCATCAGTGGAGCTACTCCGATCTTTATGATGAACATCCCAGTGAGAACCAGAGATACTCCCCTGACGACGATAGATAGGTTCTGTAATTTCCCCCTGGATAGCTCGGAGGTAAAATGTGCTAGAGCCAAAAATCCCGGCGCAAGTTGAACTATAGGTAGCCCCAAAAGGAGGGTAACAAAGGTACCTCCAACGCTAGCACCTATCATAACAACCAGTGACCCCGCAAGGGATAGCATACCGACGTCTACAAGGCCTACCGCGAAGGATGTAGCTACGGCGCTACTTTGGGTTATAGCGGATAAAAGTATACCAAAACCGAAGGCCATAGGTTTACGGTCGGTGACTTCCGCCATTTTATGCCTGGCGTCTTTGCCCATACAACGCCTGAAACCCTCGGATGTCGCCGTAACTCCCATGAGAAAGAGGGCTAGACCTCCTGCTATCTGGGCCCAGTAAAACACGGAAGATGTCAAGAATATCCCCTCCTATCGACCTAAAAACTTCACCGCCTTTCTCCTTCTGAAAATAACAGGTAAAAGCAGTAAAGCTACCAATCCCCAGAGAATCAGGCATATTGGCCGATCGAAGAAGATAGCCGCCGATCCTTGAGACATTATAAGAGACTGGCCGAACCCCATCTCAGCGATAGGACCTAAAATGAGTCCTAAAACAACAGCGCCGAGGGAGAAACCAGCACGATGGAGAAAGTACCCCCCAACGCCAAAGGCGAGCATAAGCCACACGTCGAAGAGGCTGTTGTTGATGGCGTAGCTGCCGATAACCGATAGGACCGATATCATAGGTATGAGCAACGAATTAGGCACCGTCGCAACCCTGGCGAAGAAAGGAGCACCGTAAAGTCCTAAAAACAGAAAACACAGGTTAGCTAAAAAGAGGGAGAGGATAAACGCATAGGTAACGGTCCCAAAGCGGGTGAAAAGCTCCGGGCCAGGGATAAGGCCCTGTATCATCAAACCTCCCATAAGGGCAGCCGCCACGGAGTTTCCTGGAATCCCGAGGGTAAGAAGAGGGACCAAAGATCCTCCGACGCAACCGTTATTCGCGCTTTCAGCCGCCGCAACCCCTTCAGGGTTCCCCTTTCCGAAGCTATCGGGATCGGTGGAGACCTGCTTTGCCAGGTTATAGGAGATAAAGGCAGCTATGGTGGCTCCCGCACCGGGCAGAATCCCTACGACGGTGCCTATAAAGCTACCTCTAGCTATGGTTCCCCCTAACCCTTTAGGGATCGAGGCCCTTTTCAAGGAGTCTGGATCGGCACCGAGTGTCTGAACTATGTGGCTCTCCGCCGTAAGGTCCAGTATTTGGCTGATGGAGAAAAGGCCTATGAGAGCTGGCATAAAGGAAACTCCCTCAAAAAGCTCTATAAAACCGCCTGAAAACCGGATATAGCCGTCGATAGGATCCATACCGATGGAGGCTATAACCAGTCCCAATATCCCCGAAAGCATTCCCTTTACGAGGTTCCCCGATGTAAGGGTAACGATGCTCGCTAGGCCCAATATAGCCAGGAGAAAATACTCAGGAGGCCCGAAGCGAAGGGCGAACTTCGCGAGAACAGGGGCTACCATCAATAGAGCGAAGGTGGACACAATCCCTCCCCAGAAGCTCGCCACCGTAGCGATAGCTATTGCGGTACCTCCCTTTCCCTGCCTGGTCATAGGATAACCGTCGAAAGCCGTCGCTGCCGCTGCCGGAGTTCCAGGGGTGGAGAGAAGTATCGACGATATAGCTCCGCCGTACATTCCGCCGCTGTAAACTCCTCCCATCATGGCCAGACCGACCACCGGATCCATCCCAAAGGTGACGGGGATCAAAAGAGCCACCGCCATCGTGGCGGTGAGACCTGGGATAGCCCCTATTATCATGCCACCTGTGGTGCCACCTAAAACCGCTAACAGTACCTCAACCCTGAAAAGGGACGAGAGGGCGGATAATAACATATCGGTCATCTCTAACCTCCCCAAATACCGGTCGGAACAGGGACCGATAGAAATCTAACGAAGACGAGATACACAAATCCCAAAAGAACCGAAGATCCCACCGTGAGCCACAGAGGCTTTTTAAAGCCAAGTCCCCAACCGAGGGATACGAGATAGAGCCCGCTGGACAAAAAGAAACCTAAAAAAGCCAGAGAAAGAGCATAGATTACGGTCAAAACTACTGTTATAAAAAAAGCCTTAGGAGCCCTTACCCATACGATTTTTTCTGGAAAATTTTTTAGGATAGCTTGTATCAACAGAATCAGCGAAAAGACAGCCAAAACTCCGGCCAGGAAGAGAATATATCTGGCGGCGGAGACCACCCTATCGGGAAAATAGCCTACGGAGATAAACATGGCTGCCGCCAGGATTAACCCAGCGGCGGCACAAAGTAGATTCAGATGTTTTCGAGTCATACCACGAGGACCTTACCAAGGGGCTACGGCGAAGGCGGCGTCGGTATTTTTCTGAAGGGTCCTAAGGTAATCCCCGTAGACATCTCCCTGGAACACGTCCAGAAGCAACTGTCCTTTAGAGGCCTCTATAAACTCGGGATCCTTCAGGGCAGAATCAAAAACCTCTATTATCTTAGCCATAACATCATCGGGAACCCCCGCAGGGACGGCAAAGCCTCTGGATGAATCGGAAAGTACCTCGTATCCCTGCTCGACGCAGGTAGGGACGTTGGGAAGGGTGTTCCAGCGATTTTTGGTCATGACACCTAGGGCTTTCAGCTCCCCCGATTCAAGCTGAGCGTCGACCTGGGATACGTTCATAAAGGCCATGTCCAGGTGGGCACCCATTATGGCCGCCTTTTGTTCCGCAGAGCCTTTCGAGGGAACGGCGTTTATCGCTATTCCGGCGGATTTCTCCAGCTGTCTCAGGGCGAAGTCATCGTCACCGCCAGGTCCAGAGGTAGAACCGGTCATTTTCCCGGGATTTTCCTTAGCGTGGGCCACCAGCTCCTCCAGGGTGTTGAAGGGACTACTTGAGGGCACCACGATAATCCCAGGGTCAGTAACCACGTTCGCTATAGGGGCAAAGCTATCCATGGTGTATTTGGCCCTTCCAGCGGACACGTGAGCGGCCACGTGAGGGGTGTAAATACAGCCGATAGTGTAGCCATCCGCCTTGGCTCTGGCTATGTACTCAAAACCGATCTGTCCTCCAGCACCAGGTTTGTTGACTATCACGATAGGCTGGCCGAGATGTTCCTCCGCAAACTTGGCCACCAGACGAGCCATGGTGTCCGTGCCCCCTCCGGCGTTAGAGGGAACTATAATGGTCACAGGTTTTTCCGGATAAGCGGCAAAAGCCCCCCCAGTAAAACCGAGAACCCCCATCAGCACGCATAACAGGCCTAACTTTCTCATTGATAGACACTCCCTTTCGATTGTGTTTACAGAGGACGAAGCCCTCTATCCACCTTACTGCGATATGTTACACGAAGTTACCCTCTGAGGAAAGCATCTCTTTCATAAGACCGTGCCTGAGACCGTAAGTCGAGACCTCCAAGTCTAACGAGCAGGTTAATCTCGCGATAGATAGAGCGATACAGGCTCCTCCCAGTATTATTCTTGCTCTAGCGGCAGGCACTCCAGGAATGGACGAACGATCGTCCACCTTGGTTTTAGCGAAGAGAGCCACCTGTCTCTCTATCTCATTGAGGGGGATCGTAAAAGACGATCCCGAGGGGATAGGGGCTCCCCCGAGGAAAACCGAGGCCATGGAGACCAGATTGCCTCCTGTTCCGATAAGCCTACCCCCTTGTCCTCTAGCCTCGACTCCCCCTTTCTTTAGCTCGGACGCGACCCATTCCATCGCCATCTCCAAGGACCTTGAGTCGACCATATCGTCAGGAAAGAATCGATCGGAGAGGGTCAGTGCCCCTACGTTCAGGCTAAAAGGGGATTCCATATCTTTACCGGAAAAACAGGAGAACTCGGTACTCCCTCCTCCGGCGTCGAAAAGCCAACCGGAACAGCCATCGGGAACCGTCTCCCTTACGGCGCGAAGGGAATAACGAGCTTCCGTCTCCCCGGAGAGAACCTGAAGTGATAGCCCAGTCCTCTCCATAAGAGATCGTGAAAAAAACTCCGAGTTGGACGCTTTCCTAAGGGCCATAGTGCCTACCACCTTTATCGATCCAACCTCCAGATCTACCGATTCATCGATAAAGCCCTCGATGGAGGATAAGGTCCGCTCCATTCCTGTAGGATCCAATAAACCCTGTGATTCAATTCCTTGGCCTATCTTTGTCACATCGTTTTTGTCCACTAGGTGAACTATCTTTCCACTATCATCCAGGTAAGAGATGAGGAACTTCACCGAATTGGTCCCTATCTCAACCAGTCCAATGGTCTTAAAACTCAACGGCCCTTCCTCCTATTCCTTCCGGAACCTCTTCCTCCCTGTTTTTCCTTTTTTTTGCCCTTCCTGGCTCCCCCGTTGGATTTTCTGTGTTGGGCCTCAGGGAGCTCGACCTTGGTAGAATCCATTTCCTTTATTTTCTCCTCGAACCCGAAAACCGTCGGATCGATGTCCATTATGGCCTCGTCGACCTGATCCATATGGGATAGTTTATAGTCTTGTGGCAGAGCGTTGTTAAACCTCTTGACTTTCAAAAGAGCCTGGAGCTCGTTCCGTTCGTATTTCAGGAGTATTTCCGACGCAGTTATACCATCGGGATGTACGTAACCGTCGCTATCGACACCCCAGAAGAAAAGTTCAGCCATATCGAGGTTCTGTTCGACCTCCATCTCGCCGTACCACACGTCCGCCAGAATCGCCCTGAATCTCTCCTTTTCACCGGGAACTATTTTCTCCAGACTGCCCTCTATTATCCTCATAGCCCGTTTGATATCGCCGAAGACCCTTCTGAAGCTCAGCTCAGGCAAAGACCCTGAAGCGACTATGTTGGCCTCGTTTTCGACCGTACTGCTGCCCTTTAGGATAGCGCCAAAGTTTGGCCTGAGCTCTACAGAAGCCTCCTCCATAGGGGCTTTTACCAGAGCCCGGAAGACCTCGGAAGTTCTAACCCCAAAGGCCTCAGCGGGGGATTTATCCATCCATGTTACGTATCCCTTTTCAAACAATCCCTTTCTCCCAGCCCTGCCGGACATCTGGAGAAAAGCGTTTTTGGAGATAGGCTGTCGATCGTGAAATTTAACCAACTGGGCGTAAATCGCCCTCTCCGCAGGAAGATTTACCCCCAGGGCTAGGGCATCGGTTCCGACGACAACGTCTATTATTCTCTCCCTATAGGCCCTCTCGACGAGCAACTTCTCTTTAGGCAGAAGGCTACCGTGATAGACACCTATGCCTTTGAACATACATCGCCTTATGCCCTGTACTTCAAGTATCCAGGCGAGATCCTCCAGTCTTCTTCGACGACTTTCATCGAACCGTAGCCTCCGCTCCGCGATAATATCGGCTATCTGCTGAGCGCCTTTTTGGGAGAAAACAAACACGAGAGCGTCTTTTATATCTCCAGGATCTATGGGGCTATCGCAAAAGGATAGTTCTGTTACCCTTTCGTGGGATTCGTAGAGGGCAAAATCCCTGCCGGTTATACGGTTCAGGTAACCTTGTACCCTCTGGGAGCCGCCGAAAGTCGCCGACATCACCAATATAGGAACGTCAAAGTCGGTATACCTTATTCCGTCTATGTAGGCACGACTTCTATCGTTTTCCCCAAAGATATAGTGAAACTCGTCGACTATTAGCTTTATACCCTTTGTTCCAGCATATTTTAAGGCGTAGATCTCCTGGGTACAGCACACGATAGGGGCTTCGGCGTTTTTTTTAAAATCCCCTGTCTCTATGCCTGTGTCGAACCCCATTGAGATGAGATCCATATACCTTTCGTTACTAAGCGCCTTTATGGGAGCGGTAAATATAACCTTTTCCCCTTGAGGAACCTCCATAGCCTTTCCCTCTAGGTCGAATAGGCCTGCCCACAGATATGCCACCCAGGTCTTCCCCGTCCCGGTAGGAGCGGATAGAACGGCACTTCGGCCTTTTATGTGATCGTAAGCCTCTCTCTGCCACCGATAAAGCTCCCCTACCAGCCCTATTTTGTCCGCTAAAACACTTTCGTTACGCTGTTCCAAAGAAAACAACCTCCCGTCGTCAAGGCCAAAGGTTCGACCTTAGGGTCCATTATAAATGACTTTGGAATTTTCCTATCGCAAAAAAGAGAAATAGTGTAAAATACGCCAGCTTGGTCCACTACGGACCAAATTTATCACGAGAGGGTGGTGTATATGTCAGCTCCAGAGAACTACGGTTTTGATCTGGATGGTTTTATATCCAGGGAGCGCTTCGAAAAAATGAGGGAGTTTCTAAGGGATAAAGAGACCCCCTGCCTACTGCTTGACCTTAAAGCGGTGGAAAAAAACTATGACGAACTTGTCAGAACCATGCCCTACGCGAAGATACACTACGCCATAAAGGCCAATCCCCACGAGAAGCTGCTCAAGATGTTGGTCGATAAGGGGTGTAACTTCGACTTCGCATCGGTCCCGGAGCTTGACATGATAATGAGGCTAGGAGCTACGCCCGATAGGCTTAGCTACGGCCACACCATAAAAAAATCGGAACATATAGCCTACGCCTACGACAAAGGCATCAGGCTGTTCGCCACCGACTCGGAGGACGACCTAAAAAGGATAGCCAAAAACGCCCCTGGCTCTAAAGTCTTTTTCAGGTTGTTTATGGAGTGTAGCGGAGCGGACTGGTCTCTGTCCAGAAAGTTTGGAGCCCACCCGGATACGATATTTCAGCTGATCCAGATGTCCAAGGACCTGGACGTAGTTCCATGGGGATTGTCTTTCCACGTAGGCTCTCAACAAAGGGATATCGGTCAGTGGGGGAGCGCGATAGCAAGCTGCCGGTATCTTTTCGACTCGGCAAAAGAGCTTGGGATAACCTTAAAAATGATAAACCTGGGAGGAGGGTTTCCTGCACCTTACACCCAGCCCACCGCTCCCTTGGAGATGTACACCAAAGAGGTTACCCGCTTTTTGGTCGAGGACTTTCCCGACGGTATGCCCGAGATAATTACCGAGCCAGGAAGATCGTTGGTAGGCAACTGTGGGATACTCGTCAGCCAGGTGGTCCTCAAATCCAAAAAAGACACCTATAACCCCCATAGCTGGCTATACATCGACGCAGGGAAGTTCGGCGGCCTTTACGAGACCATAGACGAGTCGATCAAATACCCAATATACTCGGAGAAAACCGGACCGACAGGGGAGTACATAATAGCAGGACCGACCTGCGACAGCATGGATATACTCTACGAAAACACTAAATATGTTTTGCCCGAAAATCTGGAGGAAGGGGACAGACTCTATTTCCTCTCCACAGGTGCCTACGTCAACTCCTGTTCCTTAGAGAGCTTCAACGGATTCAAACCTCCTAAAGTCTACATCTACGACGAAGATTAAACGATAAAGGGAGGCCCTAACTCGAGCCTCCCTTTATCGCCTCCTCAGGAGGCTAAAATATCTCTTTTAAGAAACAGCTTGAAACCGTTGATTCCCCAGACAACCAGTATCACCGATGCGGCGACATATCTCGCCCTGTCGTCGGGATAAAAAGCCACCAAACCAGCCAGAAAAGAGACCACCCTGGAGCAAGTACCGATGTTATCGATAGCCCATCCCTGAATGGCGGAGGCCATGCCTATAACCCCTAGAACCGCGACGGCAAAAACCGGTAAAAAACCTACGCCTTCGCCACGGAGGAGGAAAATCGGATCATACACGAAGGCAAAGGGAAGTATATAGGCCACGACCCCGATCGACGTAGCGGTAAAACCGGTTCTAAGAGGATCGGACTTCGCGATACCTGCGGCGGTAAAGGAGGCAAGGCACACAGGGGGAGTTATATCCGCCATGATCCCAAAATAGAAAACGAACATATGGGCCGCTAAAGGTAACACCCCCAGCTTCATCAACGCCGGGGCTATTACCGTGCTGGTAACTATGTAGTTGGCGGTCGTAGGTAGCCCCATTCCCATGACCAAACAGGCCACCATAGCGACCACCAGAGTCAGAAACAGACTGCCACCGGCCAGATCCATTATGTTCACCGATACTGTCATCCCTAGAGCGGTCAAGGTAGCCACACCGACGACTATACCGACTACACCGCAAGCCACAGCCACGGAGAGAGCGTTGTAAGCACCGTCGGCCATAGCGTCCAGAATCTCCCCTAAGGACATCCTTGTATGTGACCTGATAGATGCCGAAAGAACTACCGTCACAGTACCCCAAAAGGCCGCCGCTAAAGGAGTATAATTTTTAAAAAGCATAACTATTATTACCACTATAGGCAGCAGCAAGTGGCCGTCTCGTAAAAGCACGTCACCAGTATTGGGGATCTCTTCCCGATCGACCCCAGCAAGGTCCTTTTTCTTGGCCCTGAAATGGACGTTTGAGAGCACCGCTCCGTAGTAAAGAAGGGCAGGTAAAATAGCGGCCTTAGCTATCTCCAGGTAGGGAATGCCCAAGAACTGGGTCATAACAAAGGCTCCAGCTCCCATTATAGGCGGCATCAGCTGGCCTCCGGTGGAAGCACAGGCCTCAACCGCCCCGGCAAACCTTCCCTCGTAACCGACCCTCTTCATCATAGGAATGGTCATCGCACCTGTCGTGGCGACGTTGCCGACTGAAGAGCCGCTTATAGTGCCTAAAAGAGCCGACGCCAACACCGCCACCTTCGCAGGCCCCCCTGGAGCCGATCCCGCCAAGGCCATAGAGAGGTCGTTAAAAAGCCTTACACCTCCCCCTGCGGCGAGAAAAGATCCGAACAGGATAAAGACGAATACATAGGTAGCAGACACGCCAACAGCTACCCCGTATATTCCCTCGGTGGTGAGGTACATCTGCTGAATAACCCTGTTTAAGGAGAATCCTCTGTGCATAAATACCCCAGGAGCATACCGCCCCCAAAGGGCATAGATTAGAAACAATATCCCTAAAAAAGGCAATACCCTTCCAGCAACCCTCCTTCCGGCCTCAAGGACAGTAACTATCATCAGCACCCCGAGAACTATCTCATATGGCTGGACCATAGCTCCTCTTTGGGCGATAACGTCGTGAAAGAGAGCTATGTAACCGGACACCCCTCCAGCCAAAAAAGCCATAGCCCAGTCTATCCAGCTTGGACGCCCCATAAGGGGAAAGGCTATATAAACCGCCACCAAAGCGAAGGTCAGGTGTATAGCGTGGTGAATCTCCGTAGGCAGAAGACCAAATCCAGCGGAATAAAGATGGTAGGCCGACATGGATACCAACAGCAAGAAGAGAAAGCGTCCCCTTATAGGGCCATATTTATCCAACAAAGACTTCAATGATATATCCCCCTGTGAAGACAGAATAAAAAAGAGAGCCCGAAAGCTCCCTTTTGTGTGCTTTTACCGCCTATTTTGAGGCCCCTATCTCGTCGTAATACCTCTTTGCCCCAGGGTGAAGGGGCAGGACAACCTGATCGAGGTTTTTGGGGTCCATGAGCTTCATCTTATCCGCCACCATCACCAGATCGCCCTTGTTATCGTAGAGAAGCTTGGTCATTTCGTAGACAAGGTCCTCCGGTACGTCATCCCTGACGGTCAGCATGTTCCAGCTAGCGTATCCCTGAACCGGATTATTTTGGTTCGGATAGGTCCCGGAGGGGATCTGGAAGGCCGTCCATGCAGGAAGGTCCGCCAGGACTTTTTTGAGATGCTCTTCCGGGACGTCTATGAACCTAACCAGCCCCAAAGTGGTCATCTCCACTACGCCAGGAACTCCAAGTGATCCCACGAAAACCGCGCCGTCGATCCTTTTATCCGCAAAGGCCTTGGCGGTGTCGGCTATGCTAAGCCTCTCTGGAGAGATGTCCTTATCGGGATCGATGCCGGCGGCGGACAGAAGCTGTCTAGCCATGACCTCAGTGCCGCTGGCGACCGCACCGATAGAGATCTTTTTGCCCTTAAAGTCGTCAAAAGAATTTATGCCGCTGTCTTTAGCTACTATCAGCTGAACGACCTCAGGAAAAAGGGGGACCATCGCCCTTATAAACTTCTTAGGGTTCCCCTCGTAGCTACCGGTACCCATAAAAGCGGGGTACGAGACTCCGTCCATAAAGGCAACGTCCGCCTCATTGGTCTCCATGAGCTGAATGTTGTGAACCGTACCACCGGAGGTCTGAACTCCCGCTTTGAAGTCCGGTATGTTGTCGTTCCATATTTTAGCCATGGCAACACCAACAGGATAGTAGGTCCCTTTTGTGCTAGCGGTGGTGATATTGACGAACTGGACCGCGAAAGCGGATCCAGCTACGACGAAAATCGCCGCTAATGACGCTACAGTCGATAGAACAGCTTTACGAAACATTTTAACCCTCCAAGGAATTTTTTTTATAACAAAAAGTATGTTATTCCAGAAACATCTTTTTGTCAACACCGAGGGGCTACATACATTTAGAGGCTAAAAAGGTCATCGAGAAACTTTACTACAGACCTCAGGATCTCCTCCCATAGGCTCTTTTTGTTGGAAAGACGGTCCACCTTTGAGCTCAAGGACCTCACCTTCCGGTTCAGTCGAATTATCTCCTCTTTAAACCGTTCGTCCCGGCGTTTTAGGTCCGAGACCTCACGGGACAGATCCTCCACGATTTTCATCAGCCTCGATATCCTATCGTCGGAGGAATCCAGTTCAGCTCCCGACGTTTTCAGAAGCTCTATTAAAACTTTTTCAGGTTTATTTCCCAGCTTTTCCAGTTTATCCGCCATCGCCAAAATAGAGGACGCCTCTTTAGGATACTTTCTGCTTCGTCCTTCCCCTTCCGAGGGCACCGCTTTTTCGTAACGATTCCTAAGCGTTCTTGCCCTGGATTCCCCTAATTTGGCTAAAGAGGCAATCTCTTTAAATGAACACAAGCTATCACCCACGTAAAAACCTCCCTTATCTCCTTTTCGCCAATTAAAAAAGCCGCCATAAGGCGGCTTTTTTCTAGTAAGATTTAGCCAGTATAGCCAGACGACAGCCTTCCTTGCCGGTGTAGAAACATCTACCTGTTTTGTCCTGATCCTCTAAGGGGAAGCAACGGACAGTCGCTCCGGTAGACTCTTTAATAGCCTTTTCGTCCTCTTTGGTCCCTCCGAAATAGGCACGGACAAACCCTCCTTTGGTTTCGACTATCTGTTTCAGTTCATCAAGACTGGATGCGGAGTAGGTGTTTTGTTCCCTGAAAGCACGGGCTTTCTCAAGCATATCCCTTTGAATTGTCTCGAGAAGCTCGGAGACGGCGGTCTCCAGCCCCTCCCAGGAAAGGTCCAGCTTTTCCCCAGTATCCCTCCGAACGGCCCTTACGGTCCCTTTTTCAAATTCCTTCTCCCCTAACTCCAGCCTGAGAGGAACTCCCTTCTGAAGGTGGTAGAAGAACCTATCCCCGGGCCTCATGTGGAACTGACGGTCCACATCGACGTGGTGAAGACCGATTATAGACTCTATCCGATCCCCTAGCTCCCTGGCCTTCGGAAGTAAGACCTCCTCAGCTCTGGACTCGTCCTTGCTTATCGGAAGGATAGCCACTTTTTTAGGAGCTATCCTAGGGGGAAGGATCAGGCCATCGTCATCTGAGTGGGTCATTATGACCGCACCGATAAGCCTGGTAGAGACCCCCCAGCTGGTGGTCCAGGCGAACTCCATCTGTTCATCTTTGTTTTGAAACTGTATATCGAAGGCCTTTGAGAAGTTCTGTCCAAGGAAATGACTGGTGCCAGCCTGAAGGGCCTTAGTATCGCTCATCATGGTCTCGGTGGTGTAGGTCTCCTCGGCACCGGGGAAGCGTTCTCCCTCCGACTTAATACCAGGGATGACAGGAAGGGCCAACTCCTCGGTCATTATGCGACGGTATACCTCCAGCATCTTTTCGGTTTCCTCTATGGCCTCCTGTTTTGTGGCGTGGGCTGTGTGCCCCTCCTGCCACAGGAACTCGGAAGTCCTTAGGAAAAGCCTAGGCCTTTTCTCCCATCTCATAACGTTGGCCCACTGGTTTATCAGAAGAGGCAGATCCCTCCATGACTGGACCCACTTGCTGTACATATGTCCTATAACCGTCTCGGAGGTAGGACGAACCACCAGGGGCTCCTCGAGCTTCTCCCCTCCTGCGTGGGTGACCACCGCACATTCAGGTGAAAAACCCTCCACATGCTCCGCCTCTTTTTCGAGGAAAGAGTTAGGGATCAAAACGGGGAAATAGGCGTTAACATGCCCGGTCTCCTTAAAGGCCATATCGAACTTCTGCTGTATTTCCTCCCAAACCGAGTAGCCTGTCGGTCTGATAACCATACAGCCCCTTACCGGTGCGTAATCTGCCAGCTCAGCTACCTTTATTATGTCCAAATACCACTGCGAATAATCCTGTCCCTTAGGGGTTATATTTCTCGCCATACTTTACGCCTCCAACCACACTTTAGTCTGTATCCCAGTTATATATGAGCATCTCTAGAAACTCACCTTCGAGTCCCCTCGGAGAGACCGTCCCGCCTACGCCCTGTTTCGCCCAATCGTATACTCGACCTGCCTGTTTCGTACGAACCGCCTCGGAGGGCACGTCCTGTGCCCCCTCGGCTTGGGGCGACGTCCTGTCGCCCCATTCGCACTACACGACAGCATGTCGAGTATACGGGCTCAAGTGGGCTCCGTCGGGACGGTCTCTCCGAGGAGTAGAGTTTTTAGAGGTGCCCATATGTTTTCGACGATTCTAGCACAGATATTCCTAGGAAAAATGGCCTAGGGGAAATTATGCCTCACCGACCAGAGAGGTTCGCCGATGGTAAATCCAAAGGTCCAGTCCCTACTGTCGTCGTAGACAGCCAGTATCCTGGCTCTTATGAG
>NZ_FXBB01000051.1 GCF_900177735.1 Dethiosulfovibrio salsuginis
CGGAGGTTTCATGGAGCGCGGTTCAGAACGATGCTGGAGTATAAAGCCCTGTGGTACGGCAGAGATCCGATAATAGCTGGGGCAAATTATGCCAGCTCCCAACTGTGCTCTGAATGTGGCTACAAAAACCCACTGGTAAAGGATTTAGCCCTAAGGGAGTGGGTGTGTCCAAGTTGCGGTGTTCGCCACGACAGGGACGTAAATGCGGCACAAAACCTACTGAAACTAGCTCTGCCCACCGAAATTAGCACGGCAGTGTAGCTTTGGTACTCACGAGGTCGGAACGACCTTCAGAGCCTGGGGAAACTTGTCTCGTTAGAGATATTGACCAGGAAGTCCCCACTTCTATAAGTGGGGGTATTTCACGGGAGGATTCTCATGTCAAAGGAAATCAAGAAAGATGGTGTGTTAGTTAAGATAATAAGGGGGGTCGAGATTGCGGGGAACAAGCTCCCCCACCCTTTCTGGCTCTTTATGGGGCTATGGGCGCTGGTCTTAGGTCTTTCTCACGTTTTTGAGGGGGTCTCGGTAACAAAGCCTGGAAGCGATACCACCGTAGCGGTAATGAACCTCATATCCCACAAGGGATTTGAGTGGTCCGTAAAGAGCATGGTAAAGAACTTCGCCGGATTCCCCCCTCTGGGGCTGGTTCTGGTTATGATGATCGGTCTTGGGGTGACCACTAAATCGGGTTTCCTCGAGAACCTGATGAAAAATATCGCTAAAGTTCCTGAAAAATTCCTGATCTTTGCGGTTTTTCTCTTCGGTATCTGCGGTAACCTGGCCTCCGACGCCGCTATCGTCATAGTTCCCCCTCTGACCGGGGCTCTATTTTTCTCCATGAGGAAGAACCCTATTTTCGGCCTTGTGGTCGGATACGGTGCGGTCTGTGCGGGATTTACGGCGAACCTCTTTATCGCCGGAACGGACCTCCTTCTGGCAGGTATCACCACCACCGCCTATCAGATAGTGAAGCCCGGCGGTGAGGTCTACGCTACGGCGAACTACTTCTTCATGGTGGTCTCCACCTTGCTGGTCTCCGCCTTAGGCGCGGTATTCGTCAGCAAGTTCATGATGCCTGTTTTCGGCGAGTGGGACGAGAAGTTCGACAATTGTCAGGCAGCACAGGAGATGCACCACGGTGGCGGCGGTTTTGAGATCTCCGAGAAGGAGAATAAAGCCTTCCGTGCTGCTATGATATTCACAGTGGTATACTGGATAGGGCTTATTTCCTACGCTTTCGTTCCCGGAAGTATCCTCAGAGACCCGGTGAAAGACGTGCTTATCCCCTCTCCCCTCATTCAGGGATTAGTGCCCATCCTTTTGGTCTACTTCATACTGGTCGGCGTGATCTACGGTAAAAAAGCGGGAACCATCAACTCCGCCAAAGAGCTTATAAACTCTATGGTAGAGGGGGTCAGCGGTATGGCCAGTTATATCGTCATAATACTGCCTATCGCTAACTTTATCGCCGCATTTTCCAAGTCTAACATGGCCATCGTCATGGCCGTAAAGCTTGCCGAGTCACTCCAGAACGCCGGTTTTACCGGGTTTAGCTTGCTGGTCATGATAATTTTCTTCTCCACTTTTGTGAATATATTCGTCACCAGTGGATCGACAAAGTGGGCCTTTATGGCCCCTGTGATAGTGCCTATGCTCTACTATCTAGGCTATACCCCCGAGCTGGCACAGCTCCTTTACCGTATAGGCGACTCCTGCACCAACTCCATAACCCCGATGATGCCCTATTTCCCCATCCTTCTGGGATTTGCGTCAAAGTACGATAAAGACGCGGGAATAGGCACCATAGTCGCAAGAGGACTTCCTCTTTCGCTTTTCTTCCTGGTGTTCTGGATCGTTCTGCTCGGAGTATGGTACATGCTGAACCTGCCCCTTGGACCTGGCGTAGGAATATTTATATAGGGTACACTCAAAAGACCTTGGGAGCTTATCCCAAGGTCTTTTTTTGAGAAGTTTGATGAAAAGGTGTATCGTTGAGGTCGAACTATAGGATATGCTTCCTTAGGAAGCTGTCGTTTTTTTTGCCCTATATCCAATTTAGGAGGGGATTTTTTGAACGGAAAGAGCATAGATGGGGGGCTAGGTCGTATCCTGACCTACGTCAGGATATCGGTTACCGACCGATGTAACTTTCGTTGCCGATACTGTATGCCCGAATCGGGAGTCACTCAACTGGATCACAGCCGGATAATGGCCTACGAGGATATGTTGTTTCTCTTCGAGACCCTGGTTTCCCTGGGGGTGAGAAGGGTCAGACTGACCGGAGGAGAGCCTTTCGTGAGGAAGGGTTTTGTTCCCTTTTTAGGGGAGCTTCGTGCCAGATTGCCCCAGCTTTCGGTGGCAATAACCACCAACGGTTCTCTCGTGGAGCCTTTCGCTGAGGAGCTCGGAAAGCTCCAACTGGACGGCATCAGCGTCAGCCTGGATAGCCTGGATGAGGCTGATTTCAGGGATATCACCCGGTGTGGAAGCCTTTCGGACGTGTTGTCCGGGATAAGGGCGTTGAGAAAATACTCGGACAAGGTCAAGCTTAACACCGTCTTGATAAAAGGCTTTAACGATCACCAGCTAGGCGATCTTATCGATTTTGCCCGATCCGAAAGGGTTCTGTTACGGTTTATAGAGTTTATGCCCCTCGATTCTTCGGTTTGGTTTCAAGACTCCTTTCTCTCCGTCGACCACATGATAGGTAGGATTTCCGACGGAGGTGGTTGGACCAGGGAGGGGCCGTCTCTGTCGCCGGATTCGGGCCCTTCGGTCTATTACAGAAACGATAAAACAGGCCAGAGGGTCGGCTTTATCGCAGCGGTGTCTCATCATTTCTGCCATAGTTGTAACAGGCTGAGGATAACCTCCGATGGCGAGGTCCGGCCATGTCTCTTCAGCTCAGAGGGTGAAAGCCTACTTCCTGCCCTCCGAAATAGGGATAGGGAGGAGCTGGTTAGGTCGATCCTCTCTGGTGCTTTGAGAAAGCCGGACTGCTGGACCGACCTGGCGGTCGGGGAAAATCACATGTCCAGAATAGGGGGATAAAAATGGGCTTTACCCATATGGATAAAGAGGGCCATCCCTGGATGGTCGACGTGAGCGATAAAGAGAGGACCGATAGGTCCGCCACCGCGGAGGGTTGGGTTCTCATGTCCCAAGAGATCTCAAGGGCCGTCCTGGAGGGCAAGAATACCAAAGGAGACGTCCTTACGGTCGCTGAGGTCGCAGGAGTGAGCGCGGTGAAGAAAGCCTCAGACCTGATCCCTCTGTGCCACCCTCTCAGGATAGACCACTGCTCGGTGATATGTCAGGTCAAAGACAGAGGGGTCCATATAACCTGTAAGGTCAAGGCAGGGGACGTTACCGGGGTGGAGATGGAGGCCCTGACCGGAGTCTCGGTGGCGGCTCTGACGGTCTACGATATGTGCAAGGCTATGGACAAGGGGATGGAGATAGAGGGAATAAGGCTTCTTGAGAAAACCGGCGGAAAAAGCGGAGACTGGGTCCGAACTGTCTCTCCGCCGAAGGAAAAAGAGCTATCCTCCGGTCTGTCCGTCGGTATCCTGACCGTGAGCGATAAGGGTAGCGTCGGAGAGAGGGTCGATACCTCCGGTCCCGCTCTGGCCCGTTTGGCCGAGGCGGAGGGCTTCTCCCCTGAGGCCTTTGCCCTCGTTCCCGACGACCGATCGGCCATAGCGGAGACCCTGATAGACTGGACCGACAACAAGGATCTCTGTCTGATCCTGATAACCGGCGGCACAGGCCTCTCCCCTAGAGACGTGACCCCCGAGGCGGTGTTATCCGTCGCCGATAGGGAGGTTCCGGGCCTAGGTGAGAGGATGAGGAGCTACTCTCTGGCCTTCACAGATAGGGCGGTTCTCTCCAGGGCCCTGGCTGTAACGAGAGGGAAAACCCTGATCCTCGCTATGCCCGGAAGCGAGAGAGGGGCCAGCCAGTGTTTCAATGGGGTGAAGTCGGTTCTGAGACACGGCATAGACACCTTGAGGGGGCACTCGGAAAACTGCGGTCATTCCCATCCCTAGAGAGAATCTCTAAAAACGCTCATCCTCGGAGAGATCGTTCCGACGGAGCCCATTCGAGCCCGTATAGTCGACATGCCGTAGTGTAGTGCGAATGGGGCGACAGGACGTCGCCCCAAGCCGAGGGGGCACAGGACGTGCCCTCCGAGGCGGTTCGTACGAAACAGGCAGGTCGATTATACGTTCGGGCGAGACAGGGCGCAGGCGGGACGGTCTCTCCGAGGGGACTCGAAGATAAGTTTTTAGAGTTTCCCTAGAGATATCGGAAAGACTAAAACAATCCATTGGCTTTATCTATAAGCTACGGTAGAGAGCCTTCTTGACATAGTTAGTTTTCAAATATACTATATTGACATTAAAATGTGAATGTCCTGTCTTCCGTCGTAGAAGGGGCGGCCAGCGGGATCGAAAAAGAGGAGGGGACAAAGTGGATTCTAAATGGCATTTTCCGTCGACGGTCCAGGAATTGGTCGATGTGGTCGAGAGGGATAACCCCCTTATCCACGGGGGAGGTACAGGTATACCAAGGGCAAAGGTCCGTTCGGCAAAATCGGTGGTAGACCTTTCCAGAATGGGCTGGGATCGTTGCGAGGTGGAGGATGGCTCCATAAGGCTTGGCTCTATGTGTACCTTCTCCAAGGTGGCAAGAGAGCTAGGGGAGCTTCGTCCCGGTCATCTCCTGGTAAGATCTCTGGGAGCTTCTGCTTCGACGGCGCTCAGAAACAGGATTACCTTAGGAGGTAGCGTGGCTTTCTTCCCCCTCTGGTCCGATCTTGTTGGCCCTCTGTTGGCCCTTAGGGCGTCGGTGGATCTGGTAGGAGCCTCCGAGGGGACATATCCCCTGAAGGAGTTCGTCTCCAACCGCTCTATCTTTAAAGGGTCGGTGATCCGCTCGATCTCGATTCCAGACGAAAGCTGGGATAGCTGGTACTACCGAGAGGTTAGGGTCGGATTCGACTATCCCGGCTTCACCGTGGCCATGTTGGCCCGCCGGTCCGATGGATGCCTTGAGGATTTCAGGGCGGTGGTTGTAGGGACCAAAGACAGGTTCTCCATACTGGACGGCGTGATGGACGGTTTTAAGGGCAAAAGGTACGGCGAGATAGACGTCACCTCCCTAGGGGATTCTCTGGAACTGGAGTTTCCCGATAAGAAGTCCGGTTCTGGGGATTACTTTAAGCAGGTGTCGGCGGTCTGGTTCGAGCGTGGACTGTCCGATCTTCTGGAAAGGTAGGGGTCCATATGATAGGTAAGTTTAAGATAAACGGAATAGAGAGCAACCTTACTTTCGAGGACGACGCGACCTTACTCCAGGTGTTGAGGGATTCGGGCCATACCGAAGTCAAAAGGGGCTGTGATACCGGAGACTGCGGTGCCTGTGCGGTCCTCCTCAACGACGAACTTGTCAACTCCTGTAAGGTTTTCGCCGCCTCGGCCGTCGACGGGGAGATAATAACCGTTCAAGGACTGGGAACATTGCACAGGCCTCACGTCATTCAGCAGGCTTTTGTCGACGCTGGCGCGGTACAGTGCGGTTTCTGCACCCCTGGAATGATAATGGCGACCTACGCCTTGCTCTCCAAGAACCTTAACCCCAACGACGACGATATCCGTGTCGCCTTGGACGGCAACAAGTGCCGTTGTACGGGGTACGTAAAGATATTCGATGCCGTGCGCCTCGCCGCCGAAAGGATGAGAGATCATGGATAAAAACTTCTCCTACGTAGGTCAGGACACAGAGAAAGTGGACGGTCTTTCTCTGGTTACCGGTACCGGTCGCTACACCGACGATTTTAGTGGCTCAGGAATCCTCCACGTTGCGATGCTATGCTCTCCCCATCCTCACGCCCTCATAAAGGATATAGATATATCTCAGGCTCAAGCTATGGCCGGTGTGGTGGACGTGCTTTGCTATAAAAACGCCTACGACGATATGCCTAAGGTGGTCCACACCACCGCCGGTCAGGGCTTTCCAGAGCCATCTCCCTACGACTCCTGGCTTTTCGACGACAAGGTCCGTTTCGTAGGCGATCGGGTCGCCGCGGTGGCCGCCGAGACTCTGGACATAGCCAGGGAGGCGGCGTCCAAAATCAAGGTGGAATACGAGCTTTTAGAGCCTCTTTTCGACCCTGAGAGGGCGATGGAGCCCGGGGTTCCTGTGGTTCACGACAGAGACGAGTATATGCCTATACCGGTTCCCTACGATCCCGGAAAGAACCTTATGGCGGAGAAGATATTCACCATAGGGGATGTTGACAAAGGCCTTTCGGAGGCCGAGTTCGTCCTGGATCAGGTCTACCATACCCACTGTGCTCACCACTGTATGATGGAGCCCCACTCGGCCTTTGCCACCTTCGACGATAACGGAAGGCTAGTTATCTACAGCTCCACCAGCGTCCCTTTCCACGTCAGGAGGATCGTCGCCCAGGTGTTGAGCTATCCCCTCAGAAAGATCCACGTCATAAAGCCCAGAGTCGGAGGGGCTTACGGCGGCAAACAGGAGGCCTTTATGGAGCCTTTGGCGGCAAAGTTCGCCCTTAGGACCGGTCGCCCTGTCAAGTTTATCCTCTCCAGAGAGGAGGTCTTTACCTCCTCGAGGACCAGACACGCCATGAGGGTCCACATCACCACAGGGTTCAAAAAGGACGGGACAATGACGGCCCTAAGGATGGACGACCTCATGGACTCGGGGGCCTACGGATCCCACGGCCTGACGGTGCTCTGCAACGCCGCCTCCAAGGTGTTGCCTCTGTTCAACAAGGTCGAGAACGTCCAGTTTATCGGCAGGACCGTCTACACCAACAACCCTGTAGGTGGTGCTTACCGTGGATACGGCGTGACCCAGGCCACCTTCGGTTTTATGCAGCACGTGGACATGATAGCAAGGCAGACTGGACAGGACGTCCTGGAGTACATCAAAAAGTGGCACATAAAAGAGGGCGAGGGATCTCCGGTCTTCGAGGCCATAGGGGAGGGCAAGGCGGGGGTCGCTCAGGTCATAACCTGCTGCAAGCTCAGCCGCTGTATAGACCTCGGGGCCGAGGCTATAGGCTGGTACGACAAGAGGGATAAACGTATATCCACCTCCCCGGACAAAGTCAGAGGGGTCGGCATGGCGGTCTCCATGCAGGGCTCGGGCATTCCTCTGATAGACATGGGAAGTGCCTATATGAAGCTGAACGAGGACGGATCTTGCAACCTTCTCATGGGGGCCACCGACACAGGAACGGGGTCGGACACCGTCATGTGTCAGATCGCCGCAGAGGTGCTTAACATAGACCCTGAGATGGTGATCCCTCTGGCCTCCGACACCGATGTCACCCCCTTCGACGACGGAGCCTACGCCTCCTCGGGTACCTACGTATCCGGTGGAGCGGTTAGGGTCTGTGCGGAGAACTTCCGGGATAATATACTGAAGGCTGCGTCGATGATGCTTGAGGTGCCTCTAGACAGGCTCGAGACCGCTGGGGGAGTGGTATGGGACAAAGAGGACAGGGAGAAATCCGCCGACTTCGGAGCCATCTGTTGCTATTCTATGTACGGCGCTGGGGAGAAGATGCACCAAATACAGGGTTATGGATCCTACACCTCTCCGGTCTCTCCGCCTCCTTTTATAGCTCAGTTTGCTGAGGTAGAGGTCGATAGGCGGACCGGAGACGTTAAGGTTCTCAAGTTCGTCAGCGCGGTGGACTGCGGAAAGGCCCTAAACCCCAAGATGACCGAAGGTCAGGTTGAGGGAGGGGTATTAAACGGAATAGGATTTGCCCTCAGGGAGCAGTATCTGTTCGACTCGAAGGGCAGAATGACAAACCCGGACTTCGGAAACTACAAGGTCTTTGGGGCCCTGGACGTGCCGGAGATAAAGACCATTCTGGTGGATGCCTACGAGGAAACCGGTCCCTTCGGTGCTAAGTCGGTATCGGAGGTCTGTATAAACGGACCGGCTCCTGCTATTGCCAACGCCATTTTCGACGCAGTCGGGGTAAGGCTGTTCGATCTGCCTCTGACCTCCGAGAGGGTTTTGGCAGCTATCAAAAAAGGCTAGATCGCATTTTGCAGGGGGCGGCCTGAGGCTGTCCCCTCGTGCTGGACCTGGACCAAAGGAGGCGGGAGAGTGAAGGACTACGTTATAGGCAACGGAGTTGTGGCCGATGGCTTGGGGACTTTTTTAGATCCTGGGGCCGTCGTCGTAAAAGACGGCAGGATCGTCGCGGTAAAACCTCTCGATGAGGTCTCCACCGACGACGGAGAGTGGATCGACGTAGGTGGCAGACTGATACTCCCAGGCTTGATCAATATGCACCACCATTTCTACTCTCAGTTCGCCTCGGGTATATCCCCCCACGGGGATTGCGAAGGATTTATCGACGTATTGCAGGATATGTGGTGGCCTCTTGATGCCGCTATGGATAGAGATGCCGTCTACTGGTCCGGTCTCTGTGGTGCCATGGACTCCCTCTGTCACGGTGTGACCGCCGTTTTCGACCATCATGCGTCGATGAACTTCGTGGAAGGCGCCCTTGACGTTCTCTCCCAGGGGATCGACGCGGTCGGTATCAAAGCGGCACTGTGTCTTGAGATGTCCGATAGGCTCGGGAAGGATCGTATAGATAGTCAGTTTGAGGAAAATCTCAGGTTTTGGAGTGCCAACAGGGCTTCATCTAAAAGACGAGGTATGTTAGGGCTTCACGCCAACTTTACCCTCTCCGACCAATCTATGGCCTATATCGGTCGGGAAAGGCCCGGGGATATGGCTATCCACGTGCACTGCGGCGAGGGCCGAATGGACTACGATTATTGCTTTGAGAGAGGGTTTAAAGGCCCGGTGGATCGATTGGATTCCTTCGGCCTGCTGTCCTCCTCCTCTTTGTTGATCCACTGTATCCACATATCCAACGACGACTACAGGATAATAAGGGAAAAATCCCCTGGAGTGGTCACCAACCCCGAGTCCAACGCCAACAACCGAGTGGGGGCCATGGACCGGTCTGGGATAGGTCCTTTCCTGCTGGGAACCGACGGAATGTCCGGCGATATGGTGGCCTCCCTTAGATCGGCATTCTTGCTGGATAGAAAGGCCGACTCCCTCTGGGAGGGCCTGGCAGCTGCGTTTTTTTCAAACCGATACGACTACGTCAGAAAATTTTTTCCCGACGTAAGAGGCTTTGAGCTAGGCTCCGCTGCCGATATCGCCGTTCTCGACTACGTCCCTTTGACCCCTATCTCAAATGAAAATCTACTGGGGCACCTGATATTCGGTGCAAAGGGAGGAAAGGCCTTTATGACCATGGTCGACGGCGAGATTTTATGGCGGGAGGGCCGTTTCTCGAACCCCGATCTTGCGGATATGTACATGGAGGCCCGAAAGGTAGTTCAGGGCTTTCACAGAAGGTTTTATTCCTCTCCCTGGACCTCTAAGCTGTCCGAGAGTCCTAGGGAATTTTCGGTAGAGTAGGAGGCGTTTTTATGGCTGATTTGACGGTGAAAATAGGTGATCTATCTTTTGCAAATCCCGTTCTGCCCGCCGCAGGACCTAACGTTATGAAGCTGGAGCAGATGCTGGACGCTGTCGAAGGCGGTGTTGGCGGCATAGTAACCAAGACCGTATCTCGAGAGCCGGCGGTTTACCCAAAGCCCTGTATAGCCAAAGGCCCCTGCGACGGCCTCCTGAATTGCGAGACCTGGGCGGATAAGCCATGGCGGAGCTATCTGGAGGACTACAAAAAGGTCAAACAGACCGGTGTGCCTTTGATCTGTTCCATAGGCTATAGCCCGGAGGATGTGGCCGAGCTAGGCAAAGGGTTAGAGGCGGAGGTCCGTCCCGACGGTATTGAGTTCTCCACCCACTACGTAGGCAAGACCCTGGATCCTCTTAAAAAAGTGGCCGACGCTCTTAAAAATTCCGTCTCCTGTCCCGTCTGGATGAAGGTTTCCCCTAGCACCCCGGATATACCGGAGATGGCGAAGGTTATGTCGGGCTACGTGGACGGTTTCGTGGCGATCAACTCAGTAGGTCCTGCCCTGGACTTCAACATAAACGATCCCAGGCCTATGCTGGGCACCGAGGACGGACACGGATGGCTTTCCGGCCCCGCTATCATGGGGACGGCCCTCTACTGCGTGTTCCAGATATCCCAGGCCCAGGATAAGCCGGTTATCGGTGTCGGTGGAATCAGGACCGGCGAGGACGCCGTCAAGTTCATAATGGCGGGGGCGTCCCTTGTGGGCGTGTGTTCCGAGGCCATCAGGAAGGGCCCATCCGTCTACGGCAAGATCGCCAGAGAGATGGGAGATTGGATGGACCGTAAGGGATATAAGGCTATAGACGATATCAGGGGCCTCTACTCCTCCAAGGTCTTCGGTCGTTCTAGATAGGTCTTAAGGGGGAATCGACTTGGGAAACAGACTTAAAATCGTCGGAAAATCGGAGCCAAGAAAGGACGGCTGGGAGAAGGTCACCGGAAGGGCTTTGTTCATAGACGACATACCTCTGGATGGATGTTGGTACGGAGGGGTCCTTCGGTCCGACGTGGCTAGAGGAAGGCTGGTATCCATCGAAAAGGATCCTTCCTTCGACTGGTCCCGTGTTACGGTGGTGACCTCGTCGGACCTGCCAGGGGCCAATATGGTGGCCTCCGTCAGAGACGACTGTCCAATACTGGCGGAGGACAAGGTCTGCTACGTCACCGAGCCTATCGCTCTGGTGGCCGCACCGGACCAGGATACCCTGAAAGAGGCCATGGCCTGTCTTCGTCCGGTAATAGAGCCCGACGGAGAGCCGGTTATAGACGTGCAGGACGCTATAAAGGCCGATCGACTTGTATGGGGCGAGGACAACATAATAAAGTCCTTCGATATAAGGATGGGCGACCTGGACAGGGGTTTTGAGGAGGCGGACCTGATCCTAGAGGAGTCCTACACCACCCAGCATCAGGAGCAGGTTTATCTCGAGCCTCAGGGAACTTTCGCCGTTCCCGGCCAGGATCGTAGATCGGTGGATATAACCATATCCTGTCAGTGTCCCTTTTACGTCCATAATTCGGTCGTAAAGGGCCTCGGATTCGATCCCGATAAAGTGGTGATAAAGCAGTCCATAACCGGAGGTGCCTTCGGAGGAAAGGAGTTCTATCCCTCTCTGGTCGCCCTGCACGTGGCGGTGCTGGCCCTTGCCTCGGGAAAGACCGTCAAGATGATCTTCGATCGCCACGAGGACCTTGCGGCTACTTCTAAGAGACACCCTTCGGTGACCTGCATCAGGTCGGGACATAAGAAGGACGGTACTATAACCGCCATGGACGTGGATTTCATCCTTAACGGAGGTGCTACGACTACCTTAAGCGTGGTGGTCCTTCAAAGAGGGGTGCTTCACGCTACAGGCTGTTATAAAGTCCCTAACGCAAGGGTCTTAGGACGGGCTGTGGCGACCAACCTGCCTCCTAGCGGGGCTTACAGGGGATTTGGGGTTCCTCAATCGATGTTTGCTCTTGAACGGCATATGGACCTGGCGGCGGAAAGACTGGGTCTCGATCCTGTCTCCATTAGAGAGGTAAACCTCCTTGATGTCGGGGACCTTCTTCCCTGCGGTCAGGCCATGACCCAGGTCGCCGCAAGGGAGGTTATGGAGAGGGCTCTGGAGATATCGGATTACCGCAAAAAGGTGGAGGATTTCAAAGCCCATAACCAGGAGCAGCCTAAAACCCTGAAGGGAATAGGCCTGTCGCTGTTTCTCCACGGCGGTGCCTTTACCGGGTCGGGAGAGGACTACATAAACGGAGTCACCAAAGTCGTCTTCGTTCCCGGTGATACCGCCGAACAGGGTCGGGTTGAGATAAGGATAAGCAGCACCGAGATGGGCCAGGGGGCGGCTACGGTCCTTCCTCAGATAGTCGCCGAAGGGCTAGGGCTGTCTTTAGCGAAGGTGGACTTCATGACTCCTGACACCTCTAAGATATCAAACAGCGGTCCTACCGTGGCCTCCAGGACGACCGTCGTTGTCGGGGCTATCCTCACCAGATCCGTTGGCGATATGATCGAGAAGCTCGTCGATTTCCTGACCTCCACCCTCGGTGTTACAGTTACCTTCGACGGGAAGGCCTTCTGCGGTGGATCTCACTGTATGTCCTTTCTAGAGGCGGCACACCGATATTCTCAGGAGGTAGGGGAGCTTATTGGCTGGGGGAAATACCGGTCCACCGGAAGTCACTGGGACGACGATACCAATACCGGAGACGCCTATCCGTCCTATTCCTGGGCTTGTGATGTCGTCGAGGTCGAGGTCGACAGGGATACTTTGGAGGTCGTCCCTAAAAAACTCCACTCAGTGGTGGAGATAGGCACGGTGATAAACCCCATTCTGGCCGAAGGACAGTACGAAGGAGGTTCACTACAGGCTCTGGGCTACGGTTGGCTTGAGGATATGGCCGTCAAGGGGGACCGTATAGACGCAGGGAGCCTGAGTAAATACCTGATCCCTACCACTATGGACACCCCTGACTACAACCTGGAGTTTATAGAGGTGCCCTATCAACACGGTCCTTATGGTGCCAAGGGATTAGGTGAGCTTCCTCATGACGGAGGGGCTCCTGCTCTGGCTCAGGCTATCGGCCACGCTCTAGGCGTGTTTCCTACGGAAATTCCGGTGACCCCCGAGAGGATCACCGCCATGTTGGCCTCCAAGGGGGAAAGTAAATGAAGATCGAGCTTTACATAAACCGGGAGTCTTATCAGATCGATATAGTTCCTAGGGACAGGCTTTTGGACGTACTTCGTCGTTACAGAGGTCTCACCGGCACGAAAGAGGGCTGTGGCGAGGGAGAGTGTGGAGCCTGTGCCGTCATACTAGACGGCCGGTTGGTCAACAGCTGCATGGTCCCCGCCCTGGAGCTTCACGGCAGCAAGGTCATAACCGTAGAGGGGTTGGCGGGGGAGACCGACCCTCTACAGAGGGCCTTCGTTGAGGAAGGTGCGGTCCAGTGCGGTTTCTGCACCCCCGGTATGGTCATGGCAGCTAGAAGCCTGTTGGCCAGAAACCCCAATCCCTCCAGGGAGGAGATAAAAGAGGGCCTTGCTGGTAACCTCTGTCGCTGTACTGGCTACGAGAAGATAATAAAGGCGGTATCCAGAGCGGCACAGGAGGGATATGGCAAAATCGCTGCTTCCGATCTTGAGGACCAAGAGATGGTAAGACCCTCTGGGCCTCCAGTTCTATCGGAGGACGAAAAGGAGCGAATCTTCTTGCCCTACGATCTGGACGAGGCCTGTGAGGCCCTGGAGAAACACCCTGATATCTACATGCTGGCCGGTACCACCGATTTCTATCCCGATATCAAAAAGGGAGCCAAGTTTCCCGAAAAGCTTATGGACCTGACCCACCTTTGCGACCTCAAAAAGATAGAGGAAGAGGAGGGGGTCGTGGTGATAGGGAGCGGCGTTACCACCCAGAGGATAGCCGAGGATCCCGTCGTCGGTGGATATTTCCCCGCCCTCAGAGAGGCTGCTGATATGTCCGCCGCGATCGCCATAAAAAACAAGGCCACTATCGGCGGTAACCTGATGACCGCCTCCCCTGCGGCGGATATGCCTCCTGTCCTTCTCATGTTAGGCGCCTCGGTGATATTCAGGAGTTCATCGGGACGACGGGAGGTCCCTATGGAGGATTTCTTCAGAGGATACCGTAAGACCGCCATAGAGCCAGGGGAGCTCCTCGAGTCGGTTAGAATCCCCATCCCTGCGGAAGGAACATCCCAGGCCTTTTACAAGAGGGGATCGAGAAAGTCGCTAACCATCGCCAGGGTCAACGTGGCCTGTTCCGCAAGGCTGGATAACGGCGTCATAAGGGACATGAAGGTCGTCGCCGGAACCATGGCTGTTCTGCCGACGGTTATCACAGCGGTCTCCGAGCTGGTCGAGGGCAAGCCTGTGACCCAGTCGCTGGTCGAGGCGGTCAGGGAGGCGGCCAGAGACGGGGTCCATCCCAGGACCTCCGAGGAGTACAGAAAGAACGTTACGGGAAACCTTGTGGCCAGGTTCGTAATGGAGCTTGGGCAGGACCTTTAGGAGGTGTATGTATGACCTTGGACGCCGTTTTTAACCGTATGTTGGACGTCATAGAGAATAACATAGTTCCCATAACCAGACAGGGAGTGGCCGATGGACATAAGGTCTTCGGGGCCGCGGTGTTGCTGAAAAAGGATCTGTCCCTTGTGCTCGCAGGGACAAACCACGAGCTCGAGTGTCCTCTGTGGCACGGAGAGGTCTACACCATCAAGGAGTTCTATCGCATGGAGAACAGGCCCGATCCGGCGGATTGCGTTTTTCTGTCCACCCACGAGCCCTGCTCAATGTGTCTCTCCTCCATAGCCTGGGCGGGGTTTCCTGAGTTCTACTTTCTGTTCAGCTACGAGGACACTAAGGACTCTTTCTCCATCCCTCACGATATAAAGATGATCAAGGAGGTCTTTCTCTGCGACGCACCGTCCAGGGAAAACTCCTTCTACAAGGCCCATCCTCTGGTGGAGATGATACCCTCTCTGTCCGACCCCGAAGGTGCAAAAGAGAGGATAGCCAAGATCCAGGACGAATACGACGAACTCTCACGGACGTATCAAGCCCGGAAGGACGATAACTCCATACCTTTAAAGTAGGTTATATTCCTTCGTTCTCTATTGCAATGGCAAAGTCGATTGGGCTATACTGATATTGGTTTACCTTTTCTTAACAGGTCAAGCGGAATTCCCCATCTTCTAAGCCAAAGGCGAAAGGTGGGGATGGATAGCTTGTCGCCAATAGGCGATAAATCTTGTTTTTATCTACTCAGTGGTGTAGGCTATAAGTAGTGTTATGAAGATGCCGCTAGACACAAATAACCATTCAGTAGGGCAAAAAGCGAGGTGAGATCATGCTAAGAGCCTATAAATATCGTATATATCCTAATATGGAGCAAAAAAGCTACTTTGCCAAGTGTTTCGGCTGTGTCCGTTTTATCTATAAAAGAGTTTGAATGGCTGAGA
>NZ_FXBB01000052.1:0-5757 GCF_900177735.1 Dethiosulfovibrio salsuginis
AACAACGAGGCAGAAAGGCTTGCAAAGAGCTTTGCCGTCTGCAGAAAAAACTTCCTGTTCTCGAACACTCCGAGAGGGGCAAAGTCCAGTGCCCTTATACTGACCATAGTAACAACGGCCATGGCAAACGACCTCAACCCCTATAGGTATCTGGTCTACATCTTCCAAAAAGCCCCCAACCTAAACCTGGCAGACCCAGAGCAGCTGGAACAGCTCATGCCCTGGAACACCCCTGAATATATTAGGCTCGCAGCGGAGTAAGCTCGCTGCGAGCTTTTTTATGACAAGATTATCCCATCTGTTGCCGAGATAGTCGATGTACTGCTAGGTTTGACGCTTACGATACCTACAAACTTCTTCTCCCCAATAGGGAGAGAGGCCATGGCTCGAATAACATCAGGGCTCTATTCGACAAATTCGACAAAAGAGAAACCTCTGCTTCTACCCATCATAGGCAATACCGGATCTGGAGAGAAACCAATCCCCCTTTGGTCCATAGAGACCGACACTACCTCCATCGCTATCCAAATCCTATTCGAGCTACAACAAGGGGGATTTGTCGTTCCGTCAATAGAGAATACCGATAAAACTAAAAAAGAACTTCTCCGTCAGATTTCAGAAATAGAGAACATCGCCTCGCACTGGAACATCAATAGCCTGAACAAAGAAATTGCTCTAGCCAAAGAAAGCGTAATTTGTTTCACAATAACGACTCCAGTTCTAGGAGGGTTCAGCACCGGAAAATCGACCTTACTGAACAGTTACATGGGAACTGAGATTTTACCTACCGACCTAGCACCAGAAACCGCAATAGCTACCGAGCTACATCCCTCCGACGACGGAGAAAGAATGGTCATATACGATATCGACGGAAAGGCTGAGCCTAAAGAGCTCCCAATCTCAACTCTAAAACAGACCTCTCAAAGAGGAGACAGCATACTAAAGGCTGAGCTTTACCTGAAATCACCGGCTCTACTGGATCACAAAAACATCGTATTAGTCGACATGCCGGGATTCGATTCCTGCAACCAGTCTCACAACAAAGCAATGCAAAACTACGTATCAGGAGGATCAACCTTCATCCTCTGCGTTGCTGCCGACCAAGGTCTAAAGAAAAGTGCCCTGGACATGATTAGTCAACTGGGGATTCTAGGACACACAATAGACATAATCGTCACAAGATCGGAGCTCAGAGCTCACGAACTACCTCAAGTAGTAACTAACATTAGAGATCAGGCATCGGTATTTCTAGGATCCAAAGTGGCAATAGAGACTGTATCAGCGGTATCAGGAGACATAGATGGTTTTCGGAGGCTTCTAGGTCAAATCAACGATAGAGCATCACATATCATGATCAACAGCCTAATGCCCCAGATATCTAACCTGGCCTCTGAGCTACTTTTCAACCTTAAAATACTCAGATCAGAGGAAAACATAGACATACTAGAATTAGAAAAACAGATAAACAGCATACAATCAAAAAAAGAACAACTCACCGACCTGATCCAAAAAGAAACAGATCAAATAAAGGATCACTTTTCTGAAAATATCACGAAAGGTATTATCAATGATATACGTGCTGTAACATCACAACAGCAAGCCTCACTCATAGGAGACATGCTAAAAGGAACGGACGTATCAAGTAGACTATGCGGCATAGTCCAACAGACCTTGAGCAGGTCTATTGAGTGTCGATCCGAGGAAGTCTTCAACCAATCCTGCAAAGACATATCTAAAAAATTATCCAATTTCTTCGCTATCAACACAAACAAAAAACTAATGCCCATCCTCCCACCGATAAAGGAGTTACAGGGAGATAAAAATAAAAAAATAAAAGCTCAAACAGCAATAGCTATCTTAGGACTCGCTGTTTTTGGGCCTATCGGGGCCATCTTATTAGGAGCGGTATTAGGAAACTTTATCGGGGGAAAAAAAGCAAAAGAGGAAGCAAAACAGTCTCTCAATATGGCTATTGAGAAGATCCTCGCCGACATTCCCTCCAGGATAAATCCTGACCTGATCGACCTAGCTAACCAGTTTTGCGACCATCTCGAAGAACAAACGGAGAACATCGTTGAAAAATGGATCAAAACCCTAGAGGATCTAAAAATAGAACTAACCCAAAACCAACATAGCGAAAAAAGCCGTCAAGAGACACTAAAACAGCATATAGCCGCACTACAGGCTATGACACCTTGTTCACCGCTTCTGGCTGAAGTAAATAATGACCAACTGCTCGACTAAAAAAATAAGCGTTGCCGTAGCATCTCCTAATGGCATAATCAACTTAATTATTAAGTCAAAAATATAAAAAAACAAAAGAAGGAGGGTTCTCTGCGTCATTACTTGATCTTATGAGGCAAAAAAAGAGGATATGCTTAAGGTTCCCCATCCCATGAAAGACGACGATAAAGGCGCTCGCTTTGCCTATCTGGTGGGCATGGCCATGGTCGCCATCGTAGACGGCTCGATAGATCCAAAGGAAAAAAAGATTCTACTGGATCGTGCTATAGCCATGAACCTACCTGAAGACGACGTTATGCGGGCTATTGAAGCAGCAAAGACAGCGGACGACGAAACAGTCTCGTCGGTTCTTGAGTCTCTGAGCGAACGGAGACAGAGAGCTATATTTATGACAGACCTAAGGATAATGGCCCACGCCGACGGATCGCTAAAATCCGAGGAGTCCGAGCTATGGGATATCTTTGGGGACATGGTGGAGATAAACCAGGATGATCGAAAGGCCCTTTCCGCATTCGCCGATGCATCGTTAGAGCCAAACGAAGAAAGGGCCTCCGAGGCCATAGCGGAGATCATGAAACACGATCTAGACATACCCATGTCGGCAATAAAGTTCTTTTTGCCTTCCATCGAGAAAATCTCCATATAAGATAAATCTTTTCTAGAGTTATGCGAAAGAAGCTCTTCTATCCAGATCAAACTGGCGATAGCCCTGGGGGCAGACGTTAACATGAGGGGAGAATCCAGAAAAACTCCTCTCCATTACGCCACATCAAACAAAAACCCCAAAGTTATCGAGACACTTATCGAAGGGGGAGCGGACATAAACGCAGTGGATGAAGACGGGGCCACGGCATTACATTACGGAGCATCAGCAGCGGTAACAGCAGACGGAAAACCAGAGATCATCGCCGCACTCCTAAAGGCTGGAGCTGACCCGAACGCTAAAGCAAAAGGTGGGCAGACACCACTCCACTTTGCGAGAACAGGAGACGGAAACCCAGAGATCATCGCGACACTCATAGAGGCTGGAGCTAACTTATACTTGGTTCCAAGCACATACGCGGTTGTAAAACGTCCTTGGTGGCACCCATCTAGCTGGTAAATTAGTTGCGTAAGACCTGATATTTCAAGATCATCATTGGAGCCACAAGGACTTTATGTCATTGGCTTAATCGCCCTCTAAACCGCTCCCTTAGATATAGGAAGGTTACAGGATCCATGAAGTATTTCGAACTCTGCGATCCTCTCACTGAAGCTCTTGGCTATCTCGCCTTGAGCATCCGATTTTCCTCGAAGATCTCTTCGTAGATGGGCTTCTGAAACATGGATAGCCCTCCCTTATCGGCAGGGAGACTGAACAGTTACAAGTAGGACACCCAAAATAAGGGAATTTTATATCTTTAAATCAAAAAAATGATCTGGAGGTCTAGTATGGGATATTTCAAGAGCATCAAAGATGGTTTTTGGGAAAGCGCTTACGACACAGATGGTAGATCATCTCAGTTATCAATCTCCGACATAGAGAACAGGCCTTTAGCAGAAAAAGATCCAGAGGTCCGTTTTGCCTACCTTGCCGGTATAGCGAAAGAAGCTATGGACTGGGGATCTATAAGTGACAAAAGAATTGAACAACTTTTCTCCTTAGCCATATCGCTCAAACTACCGCTAATAAGCCTAAAAAAAGCAACAGACAAAACAACTCTATCGGATAAAGAAGTCTACTCCCAAATATCCCGAATAATAACAAGCAACAACTTACAGGATTTTTTTATTTCCGATTTAAGGGCTATTTCAGCAATTAACCAAGAGGAGGGATCGGTCGATCTGAGAAAATGGAATCTACTGCCAAGTAAAATCGACAAAGCTGAACCAGACAACAACGGAGATCCCAACGTATCTCCCCACGGTAAAGAAGGTAAAAACCCAGAAGAAAAAGCAGGAGAAGGAGGATTTTCTGTGTCATTACTTGACCTTATGAGGCAAAAAAAAGAGGATATGCTTAAGGCTCCCCATCCCATGAAAGACGACGATAAAGGCGCTCGCTTTGCCTATCTGGTGGGCATGGCCATGGTCGCCACCGTAGACGGCTCGATAGATCCAAAGGAAAAAAAGATTCTACTGGATCGTGCTATAGCCATGAACCTACCTGAAGAAGACGGTATGCGGGCTATCGAAGCAGCAAAGACAGCGGACGACGAAACAGTCTCGTCGGTTCTTGAGTCTCTGAGCGAACAAAGACAGAGAGCTATATTTATGACAGACCTAAGGATAATGGCCCACGCCGACGGATCGCTAAAATCCGAGGAGTGCGAGCTATGGGATATCTTTGGGGACATGATGGAGATAAATCAGGATGATCTTAAGGCCCTTTCCGCACTCGCCGATGCATCGTTAGAGCCTGACGAAGAAAGGGCCTGCGAGGCCATAGCGGAGATCATAAAACACGATCTGGACATCCCCATATCGGCAATAAAGTTCTTTTTGCCTTCCATCGAGAAAATCTCCTTAGAAGATGAATCTTTTCTAGATTTATGCGAAAGAAGCTCTTCTATTCAGATAAAACTGGCGATAGCCCTGGGGGCAGACGTTAACATGAGGGGAAAATCCAGAAAAACTCCTCTCCATTACGCCACATCAAACAAAAACCCCAAAGTTATCGAGACGCTTATCGAAGGGGGAGCGGACATAAACGCAGTGGATAAAGACGGGGCCACCGCATTACATTACGGAGCATCAAACGAAAATATAGACATCGTGATCGATCTAATTCGAGCAGGTGCCAGCGTATATCAGGAGGACAAAGACGGAGCAACCCCTCTGCATTACGCCGCACGATCAAACGAAAACATCGACGTCATAGCAAAACTCATCGAAGAAGGGGCAAGTGTAAACGCCCCAGACAGAGCGGGAGCCAGACCTCTACACTACGCTTCAAAGTCAAACGAAAATGTCGATATCATAATAAAACTCATAGAAGAAGGAGCGAATATAAACTCTCCAGACAAAGCGGGGGCCATGCCTCTACACTACGCCGCGCAATCAAACGAAAAAGTCGACGTTATAGCAAAGCTCATAGAAGAAGGCGCGGACTTAGAGGCAGAGGACAGAGACAAAGCAACGCCACTATTCTACGCCGCAAGATCAAACGGAAACATCGGTGTAATAACAAAGCTCATCGAAACAGGAGCAAGTTTAGAGATAGAAGCAGATAACTCGATAGGCCACCTTCTTAATATTAACACAAATAAATTAGAACTCATTAGTCAGATAATTCCTTTTATAGACAAAGAAGGTAAAATCTCAGCCTGTGGTCTTATGATAGTAGCTATGTTCAACAAAAATCCAGAGGCCATAATTACGCTTGCAAAAAAAACCAAAGTGCCTATATACCAAAAAGACTCCGATGGTATAACCGCTCTTCACTTCGCAGCAATGTTCAACGGAAACCCTAAGCTCATCGCAACCCTCATAGAGGCTGGAGCTGATCCAAACGCTAAAACAGAAGAAGCTGGA
>NZ_FXBB01000052.1:5862-7235 GCF_900177735.1 Dethiosulfovibrio salsuginis
TTCAACGGAAACCCTAAGGTCATCGCAACCCTCATAGAGGCTGGAGCTGACCCAAACGCTAAAGCAGAAGGTGGAATAACGCCACTCCACTCTGCGGTAACAGAAGACGGAAACCCTAAGGCCATCGCAACCCTCATAGAGGCTGGAGCTGATCCAAACGCTAAAGCAGAAGGTGGAATGACGCCACTCCACTCTGCAGCAATTTTCAACGGAAACCCTAAGGCCATCGCAGCACTCATAGAGGCTGGAGCTGACGTCAACGTAAAAGATGAACGTGGAGACACGCCTATGAGTCTCGCAAAAGCAGCTGAAAATGAAATTATGATAAATGCTTTTAAAAAATGTCAACCTAAAGTAAAAAAATAAAATCAATCCAAGGAGGGAAAGACATGTCATTGCTTGATGTTATGAAAAAAAGGCAAGAACAAATGTCTAAGGCTCCCCATCCATTGAAAGACGATGAGAGAGGAGCTCGCTTTGCCTATCTGGTGGGCATGGCCATGGTAGCCACCGTAGACGGCTCGATAGATCCAGAGGAAGAGAACATTCTACTGAATCGAGCTATAGCCATGAACCTACCTGAAGACGATGGTATACGAGCTATCGAAGCAGCAAAGACAGCGGACAGCGAAACTATTTCATCGGTACTTGAGTCTCTGAGCGAACGAAGACAGAGAGTTATATTTATGATAGACCTAAGGATAATGGCCCACGCCGACGGATCGCTAAAATCCGAGGAGTGCGAGCTATGGAATCTCTTTGGGGACATGATGGAGATAAACCAGGATGATCGAAAGGCCCTTTCCACCTTCGCCGATGCATCGTTAGAGCCGGACGAAGAAAGGGCCTCCGAGGCCATAGCGGGAATCATAAAACACGATCTAGACATCCCTATATCGGCAATAAAGTTCTTCTTGCCTTCTACCAAAAATATATCAGTAGACAACGATTTTTTTGTTTTTTTAGTAGAGAAAAACAATTTAAAACACATTAAACTAGCCCTTGCACTAGAGGCCAAAAATAATAATGAAATAGCTTCGAATGTAACAAGAGCGAATACACACGGCTATGGCGAAACCCTTCTTCACTACGCAGCACGGTTCAACACAAACCCGGAGTTCATCAAGACCCTTATAGATGCCGGTGCCGATATCAAAGCAAAAACTGAAGATGAATACACACCACTTCATTTTGCAGCAGCTCTCAACTCTAATCCCGAGATCATCGCAACACTTATAGAGGCTGGGGCTGATATCGAGGCAAAAACTAGATATAAAGAGACTCCGCTCCATGTAGCAGCAGAGCTAAACAAAAACCCCGAGATCGTCGCGACACTCATAAAGGCTGGGGCTGATATCGAGGCAAAAGACACA
>NZ_FXBB01000052.1:7325-14666 GCF_900177735.1 Dethiosulfovibrio salsuginis
AGCAGCAGCACACAACGAAAACCCCGAGATCATCGCGACACTCATAAAGGCTGGGGCTGATATCGAGGCAAAAAAGACAAGTGACGAGACTCCGCTCCATGAAGCAGCAGCGTGGAACGAAAATCCCGAGATCGTCGCGACACTCATAAAGGCTGGGGCTGATATCGAGGCAAAAGACACAAGTGACGAGACTCTGCTCCATAGAGCAGCAGCACACAACGAAAACCCCGAGATTATCGCGATGCTTATAGAGGCTGGGGCTGATATCGAGGCAAAAAATATATATAAAGGGACTCCGCTCCATGTAGCAGCAGCACACAACGAAAACCCCGAGATCGTCGCGACACTCATAAAGGCTGGGGCTGATATCGAGGCAAAAGACACATTTGACAGGAATCCGCTCCATGAAGCAGCAAGATGGAACGAAAACCCCGAGATTATCGCGATGCTTATAGAGGCTGGGGCTGACGTTAATGCAAAGAGTTATGACGGCAAAAAGCCACTATATGGCGCTAAAGAAAATGAGAATAGAGACAAATCCAAAACAATTTCCATAATAAACATTATAAATAAAAATAATAATTTAATAAAAAAGACAAGAGCCCTGTTTACAGAAAAAAATAGCATACCAACAAAAACAAGGTTTAAATTAATTTCAATCAATATTCTCGTCGCTATCTGCATCGGACTTACTATAGACTATATACCTTCTTTTCTGAAGGGCATTTTAAGCCTTTTGATCTTAAGTCACCTTGCATACCAAGTTACAATGATAAACATAAAATACATCTCAGAAAAATCGACAACTACAAAAAGAAGACTTGCGTCAATGGGAATAGATTTTATTTTACTTTTTTTTGTAGCTATAGTTTCAGATTACATACCAGAATCTATCGAGACAGTTATGGCATTCATTATCTCCGTACATTTTATCTATCAGCTATTTGCAATAATCATAGGCTTTTTTAAGAAAAAACTAAAAAAATAGAGAAGTATAGGAGGACTTAGTATGGCATCGCTTTGGGATGAAGCTGACGCAGCAACTATCGAGGAAATACATAAAAATCGCTATCTAGAACAACCTAAGACAGGGCTACAGTTGATATCCCGTCTCATATCAAAAGGCGATAGAGCAGAAGAAATATCCATGCCCTTAAAGGAGCTAAATAAGTTCATAAACTACGATTTTGTAGACCTTTGCAAACTGGAAAGCATTCCCAACGAGACAGAGCTATTCAAAAAGATAGACAAGGCCCTTATGGATCTAGAGGACACAGCAGAGTTTCCAGCTCTAGCAAATAAAAACGTTGTCGCAGTAGCAGGAGGCTTCAGTGCCGGAAAATCAAGGTTTATAAACTCTCTCTTGAGAGAGGAGCTTCTTCCGACGGATCCTAGGCCTACTACGGTTATTCCGACCTATATAGTATCGGCTAAAGATGATGAGTCTCTCTACGCCCTCAACACGTTTAAAAATAAGGTCTCTCTCGACAGGGAGGCCATCTCCGCTATAAGCCATGAGTTTAACCGAGCCTATGGCATCGGATTTAGCCATATCGTTGACGTAATGATGATGGAGTCACCAGCTTTCAACTATGTCAACATAGCCTTGCTGGATACACCAGGCTATAGCAACTCAGATTCACTGGAGCGAGGAGACAACACCGACGAAAAAAAAGCTCTAGAACACCTCCGACACGTAGATCACCTGATATGGGTTTTAGATATAAACAAAGGCACTCTCCCTGAGTCGGATATAGCTTTCTTAAAGCAGCTATCCCTCTCCAGTGCTAAACCTATTTTTCTCATTCTCAACAAAGCTGATCTAAAGATAAAATCGGATATAGAAAATATAATGAAGGTGGTCAGAGATAGACTCAACCAGGCATCAATCCCCTGTGCGGGAGTAGTTGCCTATAGCTCCCAGATCGATCCTCACGAAATACTTGGAGATAGCTTGATAGACTACCTAAGTAGCGTCAATTCAAAGCAAAAATACGCTAGACTAAGTCGCGGTTTTGACCAAGTATTCGATGAAATAACAACCTATATTCGCAAGGAAACAGAGCGGCGCTTAAGCATAATCAAGTCACTCAACATAACTATAATCAAAGGCGATGGTAATCTACCAGAAGAAGACCTACAAACATTAAAAGACTCAGCAAAAACTCTTCGTAAGGGAACCGAGTCTACCCAATCTTTGATACAAAAGTTTTCCAAGCTCCGCCATCAAATGGACGAAAAAATAAACGCCGTACTGAGCTATATCTCCGTAGACGACGAGAGAAAAAAAGATGAGACTTCAGGGATATACTCTGAAATAATTACCCGAGACCAGAACCTACTGGTAGATCTGGACAGCGATCGAAAAAAAGAAGGAACAGTTGTCAGATCCGATGCGTTTGGAGTTTACATTGACATAGGTTCAAGTGAAAAAATAATGCTTCACAAGTCCGAAATACATAAAACCTACTCCAATCACATCAAAGACATCTTTCCCCTCGGTGGGCAATGCACCGTAAAAATAAATTCGGTTGATTATTTCAAGGGCGTAATCAAAATGATCGTAACCCCAAAGGGAGATGAATCTTAGACATGGATAGAATCGAACTGTCAAAAAATGTAAGCGGGCTTATCTCTGAACTATCTCCATACAGAAGTTTCGTAGAACAGGAGCTCACAAAGATAGAGTCGTTGACGGAGGATCTTCATTCCGATATAGAACAGGCAGCCAAAGAGGGACGAAAACTTCGTATAGGAGTAGTAGGGCAGGTTAAATCTGGCAAGTCATCTTTCCTCAACGCACTGATATTTGGAGGGACTGGCATCCTCCCAAAAGCAGCTACCCCAATGACCGCTGCCCTTACGGTCATAGAACATGCTCCCAATATAAAGGCGACTATCGAGTTCTATACAAAAGAGGACTGGGATACCATAGAGAAAGCAGCGAGAGATTGGGATATTCAGGCTAAAGATATAGAGAAAAGAATGCTGGAGGCCCCGAGCTCTCCTTTCGGGAGTAAAGACGCCCCCGTAACAAAAGAGCAAATTAAGGCAGCTATAGATAGGGAGATACCCGATGACATAAAGGCATCAAAAGAACTAGTTGATATGGCACAGAGATCCAATATAGACCTAAAAGCCCATCTAGGACAGAAGGAGGAGTTGATCGGTTTATCCTCACTGGAGGATCTAATGGGCAAGCTTCAGGAGTATGTAGGATCAAACGGCCGATTCACCCCGATAGTCAGAAACACCACTATATCTTCTAATGTCCCAGAGATGGAAGGAATAGAGATAGTTGATACCCCTGGCATTAACGACCCTGTAATTTCAAGAGGCAGATTGACAAAAAAAAGAATAGGAGAGTGCGACGTTGTATTCGTCCTTAGTCAGTGCAGTCAGTTTATAGACAGCGTCGATCTTGAGCTCCTTGTACAGAACCTACCTGCTAAAGGCATCAGTAAAATCATATTGATTGGAAGCCAGGTGGACGCAACTCTAATAGGAGAAAAGCAAAAGCACTCTTCATTGCCTAAACTAATGAAGGGAGTTGTCTCTGGTCTCGAGAAGAGAGTTGAAGATCTTCTAGAAAATCTGATTAAGAAGAGCAGAAACGAAGAAGAAAGAGAAATTTTAATGAATATCAAGGCTAATCCGCCTGTTTTTGTATCATCTATGGCCTATGCAATGTCAGTACACTTTGATTATATGGACGAGGAGGAAGCCCATTTCCTCCAGCTATATAACAACCTATACCCCGACAAGTATTCTTTTGATAGAACCTTGCTGGAGGATTTTTCCAACATATCAAGAACAAGAGCTATTTTAGAAGAAGTAAAATCAGAAAAAGATGAAATTCTAGCAAATAGGCTAATGGATATTGAAAAAGGGGCATCAGTCGCATTCACATCAAACCTCAATAATTTAATTGAAAAAACAGAGATAATGTATAAAAAAATCAAAACAAATGACATAGCAACACTGGAGAAGCAGTCTATGGAGATAACCAACCGTCTAAAAAGAGGCAGAAATCATATAGAGAATGCCTTTGATGATGCCATTACAGGTTTAAATAAAAAAATGGAAATACTAAAAACGGAGATAAAAGAGATATCCTTAGAATATAAAAAAATAGAAACAAAGGAAAATACAAGAACTGAAGAATACAAAGTAAATGCATTAAAGTGGTGGAATCCCTTCTCCTGGTGGAACAGTTCTAAAACTGAACAACGAGAAATAGTTAGTCGATATGCAAATATCCATGATGCAGTAGAACAAGTTGAATGTTTTGCCATCACGACAGAGAAAAGGATTAAAGAAGAGATGGCAAATATCATAGATCTTCCTAAAATGCAAAACAGCATTAACAATGGAGTGATCAAACTTTTCGACATGAGTGATACGTCTTTCGATCCTGACGATATACTCTTTCCCCTTAAAAAAACTATCAACTCAATATCTATTCCATCTATCGACTTTGGTGATAACGATTATGGAGGAAAAATATCTTCTCAGTTCAGCGGAGATAAAGTAGAGGACTCCAATATAGATTCGCTAATAAAAGCTCAGAAAAATGCCATTGCGGAAGTTTTAGGTGACATGAGCTCAGCGGTAGAATCAAAAGCAGAAGAAATATCATCCACTCTAAAAAAGCACAGAGACAGCTTTCTAGAGAATATACTTGCCAATATAGAGAAAGATTTAGAAGAGACCAGAAGAGCTCTTCAAGAAAAGAACAAAACCCTTGAAGCCATCGAAAATATTTCTAACATCGTTAGGACATATATATGATAAGGTGCTGGTCACGGTCCAGCCTACAGCTCTGGTTCATGTCCTAAACACCGCAGCAATCGTATCCATAGATCATCTTCACATCGTGAAATAAGTTACTTGCTTCCGATCTAGCTCAAAAACCCCTACCTACGGTGGAGGAGGAAGAGGAGACATACCCTAAAAAGGCAAGAGCAGGAACCTCCTGGATAGATTGTGAACCACAAGGAGGAGGTTCTGCTCTACGCCAGGGATTTTTCGATCCCCTTCGAGCGTAGCTAAAAAACGCTCATAATATCATCGATCATTTGATTCTCTATATTGTCACCTAAATTAGGCTTCCGGGCCTCATATTTATGAGCCTTTATGGAAGGAATGGAGACAGTGTTTCCGAACATATCTTTGATATCTACAAGCCCTTCGTAAGTTCCCTGAACGACAAAAAGATCTTTTTTAAGAGCTCTTACCCTTTCTCCAACCTTGACGTAAACTGGATCTTCGATATAGCCAATATAGGGCTCTCTTCGAGTGTTTATTAACAAATTTTTCCCTATGACCTGAGACACCTCTCCTCTGACAATGACTCTAGTTCCTTTGGGATAGTCCTCAAAGACAGCTTTTCTGTAGTTAATAAGTTCATATGTCGGAGTGGGCTTTTTACCCAATATCTTGAGAATTCCTTCATTCTGTCCACTAGCTATTGCGTAATCCAGCGCGGTTTTACCTTCCCGGTCTTTTATCGTCATATCTGCTCCGAGAGCAATAAGGGTCGTTATCATCTCATGGTCGTAGGCATGTTGAGATGCTCGAATTAGGGCTGTTCTCCCTTCGTTATCCACTGCATTTACCTTTGCTCCTCCCCGAACAAGACTTCTTAACACCTCAGGAGAGCCACAAGGAGAAGTCACTGAGTTTATAAGAGGAGTAGCTCCACCTCCATCTCGTCTATCCACTTCTGCTCCCGCTTTTATAAGGACATCAAAAACCTTGGGATTTCCGTTACTCATAGCAGCATGCATAAAAGCCGTAAATCCTTGATCATCTTTTTCATCCACAGGAAGACCTAGATCCAAAAAAAACCTCACAGTTTCTGCGTCTGACCTGCTTGCAGCAGCCATCAGAATTGTAGCACCGCTATCGTTCTTTATTCTTGGATCAGCTCCATTTTCCAGAAGTTCCTTAATTAAACCAAAATTGCCTACAATATGAGCTGCATACTGTAGAACGGTGTTTCCCATAGGATCTCTGTAATTGATATCCGCTCCGTTTTTGACGAGCACAGGGATTAGCGAAGGATTACCATGACTTGCCATAGAACCAAGGGTATACATCAATACACTCTTACCGTTATAGTCCTTAGCATTAACATCTGCACCAGATTCAATGATAAGGCTTGTGCTTTCGAGCTCCATATCATTCAATGCAAAATACATCAGAGGGGTCATCCCTTCAGCGTCTCGATAATTAATATCCGCTCCCGCCTCTATAAGAATGGAAATAATCTCTGGCCTGTTATATCCTGCAAGAGCTATCAATGGGGTTATTTCGTCCCCAGCGTTTACATTTGCCCCTTTTTTGATGGCCTCTAAAACCTGCTTAGGAGAACCATGCTTGCATAGAGATATAAAATCCCCATCTGCCGCAGCTTTATAGCAGAAAGAACTGCTAGCCAACACAAACAACATTATAAAACATATTTTTTTAAACATAAAAGACACCCTTTCTTGTTAAAAACATACACAATTCAATGTCGTTGCCTTTTTCAGTGGATAAAGGAAAGGAGCACTAGAGAAAACCTCTAAGTGCTCCCTGGAGTTAACGCAGGAGCTATTAAAAAAGGATCTAAGGGGTTAATATCAAATTGCAATCAAAAAGGCTAAGAGCTCCCACCTCGAAAATCTGGCTCCCCCTATAGACCCCCTTCACGATAATACGATCTCTTTTGTTAAGCTCTAGCAATGCATCTAGTTGATCTATAGAAAAATGGCACGAAATATAGCTAAAGGGATTATCCCTTCCCTTACTTCCTACTAGGTCAATCACGATAGATTTGTCGCTTCCCTTGCCCTCTTCCTCTATGGACCCTACATGCCCAACAACGTCAATAAACTTATCCTTGTATTTTTTCTCAAAACGGAGTTTATTTTTGCCTATCTCAGAAATCAAGAACGAGGCATCCAAAGCCTCCTCCTGATCTGTAGCTAGACCTGGAGGTGCAACCATAAAGACCATGACGCAAGCCAGGCAAACAGCGATCCAACCGTAAGCGTCAAAGCTAGCAGTACCTCGTAGCATCATCATCGGCGTGAGATAATCGCCCCACGATGAAGACTGAAGGGAACTCAATCAGTACGGGGGTGGTAGACCAATGATGACGAACCAAGAAGCTAAGCTAGCAGAGACCTTAAAGATCTGGACAGATCATATCAATGACTGTCGGTCCAGCGGAATGACCGTAAGGGCCTGGTGCAAATCCAAGGGAATCCACGTTCATACCTATTATTACCGCCAAAACCAGGTCCGCAAAGCTGCCTGCAAAGAGGCGCAACAGCAGGAGCGTAAGACATCGGT
>NZ_FXBB01000053.1 GCF_900177735.1 Dethiosulfovibrio salsuginis
GAGATCCGATAATAGCTGGGGCAAATTATGCCAGCTCCCAACTGTGCTCTGAATGTGGCTATAAAAACCCACTGGTAAAGGATTTAGCCCTAAGGGAGTGGGTATGTCCAAGTTGCGGTACACATCACGACAGGGACGTAAATGCGGCACAAAACCTACTGAAACTAGCTCTGCCCACCGAAATTAGCACGGCAGTGTAGCTTTGGTACTCACGAGGTCGGGACGAACTTCAGAGCCTGGGGAAACTTGTCTCGTTAGAGATATTGACCAGGAAGCCCCCACTTCTATAAGTGGGGGTAGTTCACCGTTAACCTTCCTGCTGTTGGAAAAGAGAGCAGGGCACAGCCTAAGCTAGAGCCCTAAATGGCGACCGTAGACGGTTGGCTTGAAGAAGATAAGCGAGCAAGAAGGAAGCAGCGTCACACAGCTCGTCGTATATACGATAGACTTGTGGAGAGTTTTGATAGTTTTGACTGCCCGTATCGAACAGTAGCTGCTTATGTTAAGCGTAAGAAAAAAGAACTCTACGGCAAAACCGATAGTGCGCTCCCTCTGGTGCATAAGGCTAAGGTGGGATGGCGGAGGCTATCCCAGAGGGATAGGGGGAAAATCTATCGCTTTGGAGGCCAGAATAGTGGCCGTGGTCGACGTGTTCGACGCCCTGAGCCACGACAGGGTCTATAAAAAGGCCTGGGATATGGACAGGGTGCTGGATTTTCTGGGGGAAGAGCGAGGAGCACAGTTTGACCCTCAGGTGGTGGATATGTTTTTAGAAAATTCGAGAGCTCTTATAGACATCAGCCTCTCCATGCCCGACGAGAGTCGTTGCGATCTGTTTCCCCTTTATGATAATATGGACGTAAGGGATAGAGATGAAATGCTCGAAGTGAGTTTATCTTTGTCTGAGGTATGATCTGAGAGAGAGGAGATGTTTACGTGAAGAGAGTCTTCGTGTTAGCTTTGTTGTCGCTGGTGTTTGTGGCGAGTTCCTGCTGGGGGGCGGATAAGGTGGTCACCGCCGTCGGCGATCCCTGGCCCCCCTTTGGAGATCCGGAAAAACAATCTAAAGGATTGGCGGTGGAGATAGCCGAGGCCGCCATGAAGACCCAGGGATACAGGTTTGAAATGTCCTTTATGCCCTGGGCCAGGGCGGAGGATGGGGTAAAAAAAGGAACCTATGACTTTTTGCTCTACGTATGGGTTACCGAGGCCAGAAAATCTACCATGTTTTACAGTGAGCCCTATGGGGAGAACCGTCTTGTTTTTATAAAACCAAAAGGAAGTAACTTTGAGTACAATGGAGTGGGCAGCTTGAAAGGCCTTACCGTAGGGGTGGTTCGGGACTACGGCTACGGCGACGAGTTTATGAACGCTAAAGGCTTTAATAGAGAGGCAGCGCCGGACTTTATGACAAACGCAAAGAAGCTGGCGGCGGGAAGGATAGACCTGACCGTAGAGGACGAGGTGGTCGCCAGCTCCTTGCTTATGGGCACCGATCTGGCGGATAAAATCGCCTTTACCGAGAACGCCCTTTCCGTAGAGCCTCTTCACGTCACCTCAGGCCTTGCAAACCCCAGGCATAAAGAGCTTATAGAGGCCTTCAACAGAGGGCTTGAGGAGATAAAGAAAGACGGTACCTACGATCTCATTCTAGGCCATTATGGGTTAAAGTAGAGACGCAGTAAAAACAGGGGCCTTTCTAAAGGCCCCTGTTGGTTATCCTATGAGTTCTTCTCTATCGTGTCTTTTCTTGAGGTATCTGGAGCATTGCTTCATCCTGTCGTATCCCAGCATTATCCCCAGGATGAAGTCCTGTTCGTCGGTCAGCCTGGACAGGTCTATGGTGCCAAACCTCTGGACCACCGATATACAGTCAGGATGGCCGAAAAAGACGTTTACCCTCTCCTCGCCTATCTGATGTACCAGATAGGGAATGCCGTAGTGATCCAGCTTGTGGACTATGGCCGGAAGGTCCGATATAGGCGCGGTGTGGAGGATCAGGTTTCTGAGCCCTTTCCAGTATTTGTAGACGTGGTGACAGAAAATCTCCAACGTTATACCTCCTGCTCTCCCGAACAAAGATGAAGCCCGGGGGGAACCGGGCTTCCGCATTGAGAGGGGGAATTGACATCATGTCAGGAAAGAACGGAAGGGGAGTTCGTTCTATCTAACTTCCCGACTGACCATAGGATACACCCTGGAGTTCGTTTTGTCAAACACTTTTTAGGTGGCTTTTTCGGTCATCCGTCTCCACTTAGACTCCCTCTCGTATCGCCTCTGTGCCAGGAGTTCCTGCCTCTGCTTTTTCTCTTCCCAGTCTTCCTCCGCCAGCTCCCGCGTCTTTTCCCTGTTTTTTTGAGCTTTCTTTTTGAGGTCTTTCATCTCGTAAAAGGCCTTACGCCTTTCTTGTCCCTCCCTGACGGTATCGTTGTGAATATCGACCATATCAGTTAACGTTTTTTCGATTTTTTTCTCCGATTTTTTGTATTCCTCTATCAGCTCTTTTGCCGTCTGAGGAGTCTTTGCCGGTGCGATCCTGTCTATCCTCATAACGATTCCCCCTCTCAAGCTGGTCGGTTACCTGTATATATTATCGGATCTTTGGCCTTTGTCCATCAACCTCTATTACAGGAAAGGGCCATTTTGTCTCCTTTTTTTGACCTGTCCTTAGCCCAGTTGTAGGCCCACATGGACAGCAGAGCTACCGCTCCTGCGATGTGAACCCACTGAGGTAGATGCTCCGATCCCTGGCCTACTATAGCCTGGGCCGATAGGCCGTAAGCGCCGTAGATACGGTCAACCACAAGCCCAGCGGTCACCGCTACCGATACGATAGATCCCAGGTAGATCGCAAGCCTCCTGGTTCCCAGTATCCTGTGGAGAAGGGGTAGGTTTATGATCGACGTCGCTGGACCAGCCATAAGGAAGACCAAAGCGGCACCTGGAGAGACCCCCTTAAGGATTAGAGCGGCAGCGAGAGGTGTCGATGAGGTCGCACAGATATACATAGGGATTCCGACCACCGTCATGAGAAGCATGGAGGAAAGGCCGCCGCCTAACGCCTTCTCCAGAAAGCTCTGAGGAACCGCCACCGATATAAGGCCAGATAGCAGTATTCCTATGAAAAACATTTTGGATAGATCTCCCCATATGTCCACCACGGCGAAGCTGACCCCCTCTCTGATCCTCTCCCTTAAAGTCCTTTTATGCCCATCGTTGTGGCGATCGCCATGGCCGTGATCGTGATCGTGGCAGTGATCGGAACAGCAGTCCGATTTCCCTGTGGTTTCGGTTTCTGGGCCTCCGAAGAAAACCGATAGTCCACCGGCTACGAAGGCGGATATAAATGCCACAATCGGACGGGCCACGGTCATCACAGGGTCCAGCAGGGCGTAGCTCAAGGCTATAGAGTCCACCCCTGACTGTGGGGTGGAGATCAGAAAGGACACAGTAGCCCCAGAGGACGCTCCCTGCTTTTTTAAGGCCGCCGCCGCTGGAATAACCCCGCAGGAACAGAGGGGAAGAGGTATTCCAGCGATAGAGGCCTTGAAAACCGGGGAAAGCCCCTTGCCTCCCAGATATCGCTGCACCCAGGATGGATCTATGAAGGCCTTCAAAAGGCCGCTTATGAGAATCCCCAAGGTCATGTAAGGAGCGGCGTCGAGGAACATGGAAACGGTCTCCTTTAATACCGAAGTTATAAAGCCGTACATATTTAGCACTCCTCCCTATCCTTATGGGCCTGATGCTCAAGACCGATGGTCAATATGAGATACACGTGATGATCGTCGAGGGAATAAAACAGCCTTTTACCCTCTCTCCTTCGCTTTACTACCCGTAGTTGCCTCAGACCTCTTAGGTGATGGGACGTCGATGATTCGCTTATGTCCATCGACGAAGCCAGGTCCGATACGCACCTTTCTCCTTCCATCAGACCTAGGACAATCCCCAGCCTCGTAGGGTCTCCTAGGGCCTTGAACATAGAGCTAAGATCGTCGAGAAACTCTCTTGTCCTGTCCAAAGTTGGACACCTCCTTGTACATATGATTATATGTTCAAGTGTCGATATAATCAAGCCCTTCCATTGCGTAAATCGGATAAAGCTGTTATATCTGTGGTCTTGTAGGCCGAAAGGGGGACTTTCATTGAACAGGAAAAAAACGTTAAAGACGACCGGTGCTATGCTCTTAGCGTCGGTTCTAGCGTGGGCTGTCGGAGTCGGGGTAGGGAATATAGTGATTAAGGCGTGGGATTACGAGGATAGCTGGGTGGTCAGGCTGGAGGCGGTTCGACTCTCTCCGGTTCAGGGAGAGTCCGATGAAGGATGGCTGCTTCAGAGCTTCGACCTTCTGGTGACCTTTTTATCCGGCGAGAGCGCAGGGGACAGCGGATCTATCACCGTGGAACAGCTGGAGGAAAGCCACCTAAAGTTGAGCTCAGGCAGAAGCTATATCCTTATGGCCGATCGCTTCCCCGATGGGTTCGTCCAGTATTCGGTGACCGATAGATTCAGGCTCCCCTGGGTAATCTCTTTTCTGCTGTTCTCCGTCCTCTCGGTCTGTATCATAGCAGGCTGGACAGGAGCTAGGGCGGTAATGGGGCTAGGCATATCCCTGCTTGTCCTGGTAAAGGGATTCGTGCCTGCGGTGTTGGCGGGGTATCCTCCCGTTCCCTGTGCCATGGTGGCCTTGGCCGTCCTTTCGGCGGTGACCATCTTTCTGGTGGTCAGGAGGCCCCACTGTAGACCTGTGGTGTTTTTAGGGACTATGGGCGGGGCTGTAGCGGCCTATACGATGGGTGCATCGGCAAACTGGCTCTGGCAGCTCACGGGATTAGGCAGCGACGGGGCCACCCTTTTCGCCAGCACCTTCCCAGGGTACGATATGAGGGGCATCTTTCTGGCCTCGGTGATGGTAGGGTCTATCGGTGCGGTCCTGGATGTGGCTATCTCGGTGACCTCCGCTATGGCGGAGCTGGCGGACTACGATCCGTCTATACCTAAGCCGAGGCTCTGGAAGGCAGGAACCTCCGTAGGCAGGGAAATATTGGGTAGTATGATCAACACCTTAATACTGGCCTATTTCGGGACCTCTTTGGTTATGACCATGATGATGGTCAACTCAGAGCCCTCTTTCGCCTTTCTCTTCAACGATCCTATAGTGAGCCAGGAACTGGTCCAAAGTCTAGCCGGTACTATCGGCCTGCTGTTGACGGTCCCGATGACCACCTTGGCGGGGCTGTGGCTCATGAAAATAAAGACCACCGACGACCTTTAGGTCGTAGGTGGTCTTTATTTTCAAACTCTATCCCTTTATCGCTATCGCCGATGGATCGATGGCCCTGTGGAGCCTCAGAAATAGCATGGTGTACACCGGAGCCGCCATTATGAGGCTCACCGCTGCTCCTGGTATGGTGGTTGCCATCGGAAGGGAGAAGAGGTGGTTAAGGAGAATGGGGACAAGTATCACCGAGGTGACCAGTTGGCTTCCTCCTATGGCGGTCATCACAGGCAGGAATCTCTCCGATTTCCCAATGGCTTTCCAGAAAAGAGAGGGCAGAATACCTGTCAGAGCGGCGGTCACCGTAAAGTGAGGCAGGTAGGCCCCCATAGGGTGAAGGACGAATCCCACTACGTCGCCTACCGCCCCTACCATAGCTCCTGCCAAAGGGCCCATTGTCAGTCCGGTCAGTATGGTGGGGAAGGTTCCAAAGCCTATTCGGATTCCCTCGATTCCTCCTATGGCTATTCTCACGCTGGCAAACCTGGTGAGGACCACGTTGAGGCTCACCATAAGGGCCAGTATTACCAGTTTACGGGTCGAAAACTTCACTTATCTCTCTCCTCTCGGATTTTCTCAGGTATCCCCCTGAGTCGGGAACCTATTTTGCCTTCTTTTGCCTTTTATGGCAAGGGGCTCGCCCTTTTAATTTCTTCTTTCAGTTCTTTCAGAATAAGAGAGCCTTTCCCTTTGTCTTGGACCTTCTCGAGATAGAGTAGTTCGACCTTATCCCCTATGGCCTCTATAAAAGCCTGGCGGTGGGATTTATCGAGCTCCAGATACCTTTGCCCCCTGGACATAGAGGATTTTATCTCCTCAAGCCTTTTTTTGTTGAGGTCCATCTGTGCCTTCATCCCGTAGGGACGAAGTTCCTCGATCGACTCGGTCACTATGGCCCTGATGTCCTCAGGGAGAGAACTCCAGAAGTTCAGATTAGCCATGGTCTGCATGACGTAGATTTTGTGCTGAGACCTTATGTAGTAGTTCTGAGAATCCATAAACCCCATCTCCTGCACTATGTAAGGGGCGTTTTCCTGAGCCTCAACTATGCCAAGCTGAAGGTTACTGTATACCTCTATGAAGGAGACGACCTTAGGGTCTGCCCCTAGTATCCGATAGGATTCGGCGATTATCCCCGAGGGCATGGTTCGGATTTTTAGCCCTTTAAAATCCTTAGGGTGCAGTAAAGGCCTGTTGGAGGTCCAGTCCATAGCCCCTTCGCTCCAGTAGGCCAACACCGTGACGCCGTCTTCTTCGTATACAGACGTAAGGGTCTCGTTAAGGGCTTTGCTGGTATCCAGTATATGTTCGTTGAGATCCTGATCGTCGGGAAACAAAAAAGGTATGGAGAATACCTGATTTTCAGGGACGAAGTCGCCTACCTGTCCTGCGCCGTCCAGGACAAACTCGATGGAGCCTTGGCGACACAGTTGGTAGATCTCCTGAGGCGTCCCCAGAGTCCCGAGAGGGAAGATAGTCAGACTGATCCTGCCATCGGACTTCTCGTCGAGCAATCTGGCGAACTCCCTGGCGTAGAGGTCGCAGACGCTTCCCTCAACCTCTTCTTCCGCTAGCCTCCAGTGGTAGACCTCCGAGCTTGTTGCCTGTCCGGCTACAGCTAGGAGCAACAGGAGAGCTGCGGCTATAATACCTTTCCTCACGGCACATCACCTCTTTCCGTCGTTGTAGCTCCACTATAGGCAAAAAAAACGGGGACCGCAAGGCCCCCGTTTTGATGTGCGGAACTAAAACAGCCCTGAGATCTTTCCGTGCTCGTCGACGTCGATGGCGACGGCGGAGGGCTTTTTAGGAAGCCCGGGCATGGTCATGATGGAACCGGTGATGGCTACCAGGAATCCCGCTCCGGCGGAAATCCTTATCTCCCTGACGGTGACCTCGAAGTCGGTAGGTCTGCCCTTTTTCGCCGGGTCGTCGGAGATGGAGGACTGGGTCTTAGCCATGCAGATGAGCAGGTCGTCCAGTCCAAGGTCGTGGATGGCTTTCAGGTCTTTCTGAGCCTGAGCGGTGAAGGCCACGCCGTTGGCTCCGTATATCTTAGTGGCGATGGTCTCTATCTTCTCCTTAGGGGAGAGTTTCTCGTCGTAGAGGTAGTGGAAGTCGTTAGGCTGATCGCAGGCCTCTATGACCTTCTTTGCAAGGTCGATGCCGCCATCGCCGCCTTTGGCCCATATCTCCGACAGGGCCACAGGCGCTCCCAGCGCGGCGCACTTCTCCTCGACGAGCTTGAGCTCCTCAGGGGTGTCGGTGGGGAATGCGTTGATAGCCACCACCACCGGAAGTCCGAAGGACTTCATGTTCTCTATGTGCTTCTCTAAGTTGGGGATACCGGCGGCCAGGGCCTCCATGTTGACCTCGCCAAGGTTCTCCTTGGCAACCCCTCCGTGGACCTTCAGGGCCCTTACTGTGGCCACTATCACCACCGCGTTAGGCTTGAGGTTCGCCATACGGCACTTGATGTCCAGGAACTTCTCCGCCCCTAAGTCGGCGGCGAAGCCAGCCTCGGTGACGAAGTAATCCGCCAGCTTGAGGCCGTATCTGGTCGCCATGACGCTGTTGCAGCCGTGGGCGATGTTGGCGAAGGGGCCGCCGTGGACGAAAGCCGGAACGTGCTCCAGCGTCTGGACCATGTTGGGCTTCAGGGCGTCTTTGAGCAGCATCGCCATGGCGCCGTGGGCCTTAAGGTCCCCTGCGGTCACCGGCTTGCCCTCGTAGTCGTAGGCCACGATGATCTTTGCGAGCCTGGACTTGAGGTCCGAGATGCTGGTGGAGAGGCAGAGAATTGCCATCACCTCAGAAGCCACGGTGATGTCGAAGCCGTCCTGACGGGGAACGCCGTTGGGCTTGCCGCCAAGGCCGATGACTATGTCCCTGAGGGCACGGTCGTTCATGTCCATGACCCTCTTGAGGGCGATCCTCCTGGGGTCGATGTTGAGCTCGTTGCCCTGGTGGATCGAGTTGTCCAGCATGGCCGCCAGCAGGTTATGGGCTGCGGTGATGGCGTGGAGGTCTCCGGTGAAGTGGATGTTTATGTCCTCCATAGGGACCACCTGGCTGTAGCCACCTCCGGCGGCTCCGCCTTTGACGCCGAAGACAGGTCCTAAGGAGGGCTCTCTGAGGGCGAGGGAGGTCTTCTTGTCCAGCTTGGCTAGGGCCTGAGCCAGTCCCACCGACGTAGTGGTCTTTCCCTCTCCTGCGGCGGTCGGGGTGATGGCTGTGACCAGAATCAGCTTGCCGTCCTCCCTGTCCTTGACCTTGTCCCAGAGATCGTAGGAAACCTTAGCTTTGTACTTGCCGTAATGCTCAAGGTCCTCTTCCCCTACACCTAGCTGGGACGCCACCTCGGTGATGGGCTTCATCTTTGCCTGCTGGGCTATCTCTATGTCCGACAGAAACGCCATGTGTACTCCTCCTCTTGCTTTCTCTGAATATGGGACAGTGTGTCCTCTTTTTTGCCTCGATGGAAAGATATTACCCTACCTTTTTCCTCTCCACAAGTCCCCTCCATGCTTTAGCATGGATTTATATGTGTCTTCAGGCAGGAAGCTCCCCCCTGTGAGCCAGGCTATGGCGGCCTCTCCTGGGAGAGGTTCAAGGGTCGTCAAGCCACAAAGGGCCGCCGCCGCGGAAGGTTCTGCTTTAACCCCTTGATCTCGGTCCATTAGATACTGTAGTTCGTACAGCGAGTCGTCCTCGACGGTGATTATGCCGTCTATAAGTCTGTGGCACATGGACCATACCATGTCCGAAGGGGCTCCTACCGCCAGACCGTCCGCTTCTGTGACCCCGTCTATTCCAAACTGGGACACCGATACGTCCGGTCGGCCTAAGACCATAGCCAGGGACATACAGGGTGCGTGGGTCGGTTCCACGAACCAGCAGTGTACCGAATCTCCGTATATCTGTTTTAGGCCAAAGGCGATTCCTCCTGGTGCTCCTCCCACACCGCAGGGCAGATAGACCCTTAACGGGTGATCTGAGTCTACCTCCAGGGATAGCGATTTTAGCTGATCCCTCAGTCTTAGTGCCGCCACTGCGTAGCCAGAGAAAAGGAGAGAGGACCTTTCGTCGTCGACGAAATAACAGTTTTCCCTGGACTCACACATGTCTCTACCCTGGTGGACCGCCTCGGAGTAGTCGCTTTCGTGCTCTATTACCGTGACCCCTTTGGACCGTAAAAGGGATTTTTTCCACTCTTTTGCGTCCTGGGACATGTGTACGGTCGTGTCGAAGCCGAGCTCGGCGGACATAATGCCGACGCTTATACCCAGGTTTCCAGTGGATCCCACAGCCACAGAATACTTGGAGAAAAAGTCTCTGAACTCCCTTCTCGCCAGTATGGAGTAATCCTGTTCTATCCTTAAAAGGCCTTCCTTTACCGCCAGGCCCTCGGCTAGTGCGAGTATCTCGTGGATGCCTCCCCTGGCCTTTATGGATCCCGCTACCGGTAGGTCGCTGTCTCGCTTGAGGAGAAGCCTTGGAACCTCCACTCCGTAGCCTTCTGAGATAGCGGAGGCCAGCTCGGGGGCCTCCGAGATTGGAGATTCTATAATGCCGTCTCCTGTCTCTGGAAACCTCAGGGCTATGTAGGGGGCGAATCTATCCAGCCTAGCCTGAGCGTCCAGGACATCGGAAATAGAGACTGCGGTTCCCCTTAGGGCCAAGGATGACGGGATTTTATCCTCGTTCGCCCAGGCGATTGGCTCACATTTTTTGATCCTCTCCAGCGCTCTCTCCCTGTTCTCCATCTTCGATCACTCCTATCGTTGAGGTCTGATTTCTCTGAAACACGGTAGGCAGTAAACCTGACCGTCCAGGTTTCTGGTGAGAGATTCCATAGTTCCCTCGCCACACCTCGAGCATCTGAGGCTCGACTCTCTGTAGGCCATGGATGGAAGGGGCTCTCTGGGTGTTTTTACGTCAAAAAGCTCCTCTGCGTTGGACTTTAGTAGATAATCCCTGTACTCATCCCTTTCCATATCCCTTTTTAGGCTGTCCTTTAAGACCAGCCTGAGACCTTTGCCGTCCCTTCTGCGGTAGAAGGTGAAGGCCACTTTTCCGTAGTTTCGCAGGATAAGGTTGCCCTTTCCCACGGTGCAGTTCGTCATATACTGTATTCCGTCCACTCCACACATATCGGTCTCGGAGACACAGACCAATTCCTCGTCTCCGTCGCCCTCCCCTAACTCTCTGAGGGCCAGCTCCGACGCCTTTATCCCTATGGCCAGACCAGGACAACTATGTCCGTGAAAGGCCACGACGTCATCGTATGTCTTCTTGCTTTCCATCGTTCAATCCCTCCTAGTTCCGTTTCCCTTAGGCTATTTTGGGGCAAAAAAAACTTAAGTACAAGGCCTCGGTGAAAAAAGATTGATCTATCTTATTGACATCCAAGCTCAAAACGGTATACTGCTTGGTTAGGGTTGACTAACTAAGTTTGTGTCTTTATGAAGGGAGTTGTGTGTGTATGGGTTGAAAGGCTCGTCTGTTGTGTGCTGCCTTAGCGATGGTGGCCCTGTCGCTCGGGTTTTATGGGGAGGGCTTTGCCTGGTCGTCTGCTGACAGGCTCAAGGTGGAGGTAGGTTTAGGAAAAGACATGAAGTTCTTCGATCTGGGGTTGGTCGCGGGATCCGATTTTTGGGTTGAGCCACCTGTTCCCTCGGAACATACCTGCATGAACAGGGGAACGACGTTCAGGCTTCTTCAATCTTTGGCCGATGTTCAGTGCGAGGACGGCGTGCTTCGTCCATTCGATCTGGACGTCCGCTTAGGCTGGCAGTTCGGATGTGCGACAAAGATGTACGGAACCTACGTGCCTTTTGTCGCATCCGGCGACGAATACGTCCCCTTGGTGGACGAGAACGGCGAAAATGTCGTTCGTCCCGGGATATTCAAGGCCTGGGATTACTCTTTGGACAGTCGTCCCTTATCTGGGGAGCTGTCTCCCTCCTCTCTCTACAGGATAGAGGCGACCTCCCGGTCCACCGGCAAGGTCTACGCCCTGGTAACTATTCAGTCGCCCCATCCAGGAAGAGAATCTGACCATCGAGAGCCATAGACATGGCCTCGAAGATGTTGATCGAGTTCTTCTTCGCCGTGATAAAGAACGACATTATTTTGGCATAGTCATTAGCCCCTTCCGAGGTTCGGAAGCAGCCCGATATTTTAAGCTTCGCCTTGAAGTTGCGGATGGCTCAGCTTCGTTATTGTCGAAGGGGATCGCAAAGTCCCTGGCATAGAGCAGGATCTCCTCCTTATGGTCCCTAAATCTCTCCAGGAGGTTCCTGGCCTTACCTTTTTTGGGCCTGCCTCTTGCCCCCTTTCCAGTAGGTAGGCAGGAACCTTTTTCAGCGGTTCAGATATCCTTCTGGTCGCAGCTCTCGCACTGTGAGGGCAGATGCTCTACGATTTTATCCGGCTCATGGGGAAGCTGAAGGCCACTTCCTTTATGGCCCT
>NZ_FXBB01000054.1 GCF_900177735.1 Dethiosulfovibrio salsuginis
GGAGATCCTGCTCTATGCCAGGGACTTTGCGATCCCCTTCGACAATAACGAAGCTGAGCGAAACATCCGCAACTTCAAGGCGAAGCTTAAAATATCGGGCTGCTTCCGAACCTCGGAAGGGGCTAATGACTATGCCAAAATAATGTCGTTCCTCATCACGGCGAAAAAGAACTCGATCAACATCTTCGAGCCCATGTCTATGGCTCTCGATGGTCAGATTCTCTTCCTGGATGGGGCGACTGAATAGTTACCCAAAAGTAGCAAAGGTCCTCCTTAGTGGCCTCTTTGTTCTATCGAAACGAATAAGGAATATATGTAACGGTGGTGATACAATGGACACGAAAATATCCTGGAAGGGGTGGGTAGTGTGAAACGGAAAGGTGGAGCCGTTGGGCTTACCGTGGGGTTACAGGTGTCTCTGGTGGTGGGGGTCCTCATAGTGTCCCTTTTGGCGTTGGTTATCGGGGTGGCGTCCTTCAGGTCCGGCAGGATGATGGAGAACACCATAGACCAAGGTGGCCTTGGCTTCGTGGAGAGCCTTCAGACAGGGGCATCTCAGGAGATCCGCTCCCTTAGGGAGGCCAATCACTCCTACGCAAACATAATCGTACAGCGACTTGACGGTAAGATGACCTTCGAGAACGAGGATCTTATCCAGACGGGGGATGTGGAGGTTAGCAAGCTTTTCATAATGGACGGCTCTCTTCAGCAGGTCACCGGGGACATGACACTGGTCGATGAGTGGCAGGAGGCCATGGGGTCCCAGTTCTCCATATACCAGGTTGTCGAGGGCGGTATGGTTCGGGTCTCCACGACCTTAAAGGACCAGGACGGCGTCCCTCTTCTCGGTAACTTCACCGACTCGTCCTCCCCTAGATACGTCAAGACAGTGGAGGAGGGGCAGGGATACGACGAGATCGTCTCGGTGATGGGCTATCCCCACGTAGGGTACTACCGACCGGTGAAGGACAACTACGGTGACGTAAAGCTGGTCATATTCGCCGGAACCTCTCTGGTGCCGGTCCAAAGACGGGTCATACAGTCCAGTCTAGGGGACGGTAGCTACGGGGCTATCTTCGACGGCCAGGGGAGGTTCGTCGCCCATCCCACCATACCGACAGGCTCTCCTGTCTCCGAATCCGCCCCGGACCTCTGGAAAGTCCTATCCTCCCAGGGGGTTATGGCCTCCTCCAGCCCCACCGAGGTGAGCTACGACTATAACGGCCGAAACTCAAAGGCCTATATACAGAAAATCGAGGGCACCGACTGGTTCGCTATGGTCATAGTGGACCAGGATCTAGCCATGGCCCCGGTAAAATCGATGAAAACAGGGCTCATCCTGTGGACCTCACCTCTGGCGTTACTGGGCCTCGTACTGCTTAGCTTTGCGGTGATGAAGCTGGTATCACCTCTCAGGAAGGTCGTCGATATAGCTGGAAGGATCGCCCAGGGAGACCTCTCTATGCACATCTCCATCAGGGAGAACAGTGTCAACGAGATAGACAGGGTGATGGCCGCCTTCGGCCGTATTCTGGAGGAATATCGCCAGCTGGTCCAAAAGGTCAACGGTATGAACCGCCAGTTCGCCGAGGGGGCGAAGACTATGAGCGACATAGCTCAGGAGACCCATCAGGCCCTGGCGACGGTGTCCGAGGCGACCGAGGCGGTGGCCTCTATGGTGGACTCTATAGCCTCCTCCGCCGAGGAGACAAACGCCGGAGTGGAGGAGGTCTCCTCCGGGGTGGCCAGTTCGACTCAGGTCGTCACCGAACTCAGCGAGAAGGCTCAGTCGGTCTCGGGCAATGCCGAGCAGGGGAGCAAGGCCGTCGACGACGTCACCGCCGGCACCTCCAGGGCAGGGGAGGCGACCGCTAGAGTAGTGGAGGCTATGGCGGAGCTGGAGCGATCGGTTGGAGGTATTACCGGCTTCGTAAACACCATAGTATCCATAGCGGACCAGACCAACCTTCTGGCGTTGAACGCCGCCATCGAGGCCGCCAGAGCCGGTGACGCCGGGAGGGGCTTCGCTGTAGTTGCCGAGGAGGTCAGAAAGCTGGCGGAGGAAAGCAACGGAGCGGCCTCCAATATACGAAAGGTCATAGAGGCCGTCCAGACCGATATGTCGGTGGCCGCCAAGGACACCAAGGAGACCGGCTCGGTTATGGAGGATCTTCTGATTAAGTCCAAACAAGCGGCTAAAGAGATAAAAGGGGCCACCGAAGGGGTCGCCGCCATGGCGGAGGGGATTCAGTCCATAGCGGCGTCCTCGGAGGAGCAGACCGCCAGCACCCAGGAGATAGCTCGGGCGGTGGACACCATAGCCTCTATGTTGAACCAGGGTAGAGAGTCCGCCCAGGATATGAAGGAAGCGGCGGACAAAATGGGTGTAAAGCTCGGAGAGCTCAAGGCCATCAGGCTCAATCAGCAGGAGAGACTGGCGGAGCTTCGGGATCTCACCGCCAACTATCGCCTGGAGGAGACATCTCCAGCGGTGAGATAAAATCACAGGGACCATGGCTTGTCCATGGTCCCTGTCTTTACGTCCTGGGGTTGAAGGACGATTCTTCCCTTAAGGCGGAGAGAAGTTCCCTTTCCCTTTCGTTTAGCCTGTCCGGTACGACTATCTCTATCTTTGCGTAAAGGTCTCCGACGCCGGACCCCCTGAGAGGAAGCCCCTTTCCCCTGAGCCGCAGTTTCTGGCCCGACTGGGTTCCTGATGGCAGTTTTACCTTCACCGTTCCCGATGGCGTGACCACAGGCAGGGAATCCATACCTAGGGCGGCCTCCCATGGGCTGACCTTGACGGTGGTTATCAGGTCATGGCCGTCGACGGAAAACCTGCTGTCTTTCGCCAGCTTGATGGTTATCCTCAGGTCACCTCTTTGGCCTCCCGACGGCGACGGTCCTCCCTGTCCTCTGAGGGTTAGCTTCGATCCGTCGGTGATGCCTCTTGGCAGGTTCACCTCCAGCGATCTGGTGGAGCCTTGGCTCTGGATGGATATATGTCTCTTCACAGGGGCTTTTAGGGCGTCGTCCAGGGAGATCTCTAAGGTCACAGCCAGGTCCTGCCCCTTAAATCCCATGGACATATCCCCTTCCATCCCCCCCATGTTGCCGAAGATGGTCCTGAAAAAGTCGCTAAAGCCACCCATATCTCCGCCGAAGCTCTGGTTTCCTCCGAAGCCGCCGGAGAAGTCGCCGTAGCCGTAGTCGCCGCCGGACCGGAAATCTCGACCGGCCTGCCAGTTAGGCCCTAGTTCGTCGTAGAGTTTTCTCTTTTCCGGGTCTCTCAGCACCTCGTAGGCCTCGTTGATCTCCCGATATCGAGTCTCCCCCTCGGGGGTCTTGTTGACGTCGGGATGGTATTTTTTAGCCAGCTTCCTGTAGGCCTTCCTTATCTCCGACTCCGTTACACCCCGAGAGACGCCCAAAATCTCGTAATAGTCCTTGTACTGCACCGACATGGGGCCATCCCTCCTTGTTTGACGTATATTGACCTTCGGTATTATACAAGGGGCTTGTGGGTTTGTGAAGGTCGGTTTGATCCGAAGCTGAAGAACTCCATCGCCCCATCTATCTGGCTTTCCGCCTGATCGATCCATCTGTCCAGGTGTTCCGGCGACAGCCAGGGAGCGATTTTGCCGGAAAACTTCATAGGAGGCATGACCTTGCTACCGCTGGTCCCTATATCCAGAGCTATAGCTATCATGTCCGACAGGGCTATGACGTTGGCCTCCAGCTCCAACCCTTTGGCCATGGCGGGGTTATGGTGAAATCTGACGATAGACTGGAGTGGATCGGGAATGCCCCACATTTTCAGCAGTTTTCCCCCTACCCTTCCGTGATCGAACCCTACGGCCTCCCTCTCCGCCTCGTAGAGCGGGGTCTGCTTTGAATAGGAGAGGTATATAGCCGCCTCCATCTGAAAGGGCATCCTCTCTACCATGATCAGCCTTCCGAGGTCGTGAAGGGTTCCACCGGTGAAGAGAAGCTCCTGATCCAGCTTAAGGTCCTTAGCTATCAGCTTGGCTATTATGGCTGTCGCCAGTGAGTGACGCCAGAATTCCTCCATGGTGAGGTATTCCGGGGACAGGTCGTCGAAAATCGATATAACCGAAACCCCTAAAGCGAGGGTGGAAAGCTGTTTAGCCCCTAAAAGGGTAATTGCCCTAGCCACCGTGTTCACCGGCGAAGAGGGAGAGTAAACAGGGCTATTGACCAACCTGAGGAGCCTGGCGGTCAGATTGGTGTCCATCCCGACCACCGCCGCTAGGTCGGAGGAGGAGCTTATCGGTGACTTTAGGCACTCTACGATGCGGTAATAGACGTCCGGCAGCGACACCAGGTCGGGATGGCTCTCCAGCAGCTGCATGACCGACAGGTAGGAAGGAATCCCTTTGCCTCTGGAGCCTACCGGACGGGATATAAAGCTCTCTCCTTTGGTCGGGTCCACAGGCCTTTTTAACGCTCTGTCGTAGAGATAGGATACCAAAGGGTCATCCATCGGGAGGGGCGAAAATTTCTTCGCTACCTTTATTCCCCTGGAGATCATATCGTCTCCTTGCCCCTGTCCCCTGTCCTGCCTGTCCACCACCTCAACCTGATATATCCCCCACTCCCTGAGGCTTTGCATATAGTGGTCCGTTATCACCGTACCGCTGGGGAGCAGCTTCAGGCCAGATCGGTCTACGACGTCGCTGGACAGGACCATCCCTCTTCTAAGTCGATCTACGGTTATCTTGGTCATGCCGCCTTCTCACCTCCGTTTTCGATTGGTCAAAAGGGAAAACTAAATCCCACTGAAGAAGTTGTGTTTTCCTCCCTATGGTCCTATACTATTATCCATAGGGGAAACTTTTAACGTATCCTTGCAAAGAGCATTGGAGGAATGGAACATGAACGGAACAGCTTTGTTGGAGGTCCGAGACCTGTGCGTCGAGGTAGAGGGACAGCCGGTCCTCAAAGGGGTCTCCCTGGACATAGGGGAAGGGGAGATCCACGCCGTCTTCGGTCCCAACGGCTCCGGTAAGACCACCCTTCTGGGCAGCATAATGGGGCTTGGCAAATACGATATCACCTGTGGTTCCATCCTCTTCAAGGGACAGGATATCACAGGTTTTTCCGTGGACCAACGGGCTAGCTTAGGAATTGGGATGTCTTTTCAGAGGCCTCCTACCATCCACGGCGTAAGGCTTAGGTCCCTTCTGGAGCTCTGTGAGTCGGACAAAGAGGAGATAGAGACCTTGGCGGAAAGCCTCAACGTGTTGCCTTTTTTGGACAGAGAGGTAAACGCCGGCCTTTCCGGCGGAGAGCTGAAGAGGGTGGAGCTGCTTCAGCTGCTCCTTCAGAGGCCCGACCTGGTGTTTTTGGACGAGCCCGAGTCAGGGGTCGATCTCGAGAACATGGCCTTAATCGGCAGAGCCTCTGCGTCGGTGCTGGGCCGAGAGAGACCTCTCGTATGCGGTCCTGGATGTGACGGATCCTCCTGTCACAGAGAGCTTTCCATAAAGGAGATGAAGGAAAGACGGCACAAGGCGGGGCTCCTCATAACCCACACGGGAAATATAATGGACTACGTCAACGTCGACAGAGGCCACGTCATGATGGACGGCAAGATAGTATGTTCGGGAAACGCCAGGGAGATACTGTCCGAGATACGCCGAAGCGGCTATTCCGAGTGCTTCCGCTGCATGATAAAAGAAGAGGTGAAAAGATGATCTCCCCGGTTGAACGGTTATCGGACCTGTCGGAACAGGACAGAGGTACTCTTGTGAAAAGCGGCATCGACCCGGAGGCCAAGGTATCCGGCAGCTTTATGCTGGCGGATCACTCCACGGTACACTGCAACTGCTCCGACCCAGAGGTGGAGGTCCTCCCTATCTCCACCGCCCTCGAGCTTCACGACGGCCTCAGGCCCTACTGGCGTCGTCTAATAGACGACAATGAAAACGGCGATCCCGACGGAGGCTACTTCATCCGCTCCAAGGCAGGATCCACGGTGACCTATCCCCTCCAGGCCTGCCTATACCTGGCGGAGGAGAAGCTGACCCAGAACGTCCACAATATAGTGGTCGCAGAGGAAGGGTCCACACTGAACATCCTCAGCGGATGTGCCACCGCCCCTGGAGTCCGCTCGGGGCTCCACGTAGGGGTCTCGGAGATATACGTCGAGAAAGGAGCAACCCTGTCTTTCACCATGGTCCACAACTGGGGGGAGGACATGGCGGTCAGGCCCAAGACTTCCATAGTCGTGGAGGAGGGCGGAACCTTCATATCCAACTACATCTGCCTCAAACCGGCGAAGGACCTTGTTATGTACCCAACGGCGGTTCTGAAGGGCAAGGGTGCGGTCGCCACCTTCAACAGCGTGTTTCTGGCCACCGAAGGGTCCTGTATCGACTCGGGCTCTCGGGTTATCCTAAAGGCGGAGGACACCAGGGCTGAGGTGGTGTCCAGGGCGGTCTCCATGGGAGGCAAAATCTACGCCAGAGGTCACCTGGTAGGAGAGGTCCCCGGGGTCAAGGCCCATCTCGAGTGCGACGGCCTGATCCTATCCGACCGAGGGCTGATCCACGCCATACCGGAGCTTGAGGCCCAGTGTAATGACCTGGAGATGTCCCACGAGGCGGCGGTCGGAAAGATAGCCCAGGAGGAGATCGAATACCTCATGGCGAGAGGGCTGTCGGAGGAGGATTCCCGGTCCCTCATAATAAAGGGTTTTCTGTCCCTGGACATACTGGGGCTCCCGGAGGAGCTCAAGAGGGACATGGAGGAAACCATAAAGCAAGCCGATTCAGAGGGGGCCATGTAGGGAATCTCTAAAAACTCATTTTCGAGCATCCTCGGAGAGACCGTCCCGCCTACGCCCTGTTTCGCCCAAGCGTATGCTCGACCTGCCTGCTTCGTACGAACCGCCTCGGAGGGCACGTCCTGTGCCCCCTCGGCTTGGGGCGACGTCCTGTCGCCCCATTCGACTACACGACGGCATGTCGAGTATACGGGCTCAAATGGGCTCCGTCGGAACGATCTCTCCGAGGAACAGCGTTTTTAGAGATGCTCTATAGAAAAAAGGAGGAAAAACAGATGGCTGAGTACAAATTAACGGTACCTGATATGTCCTGCTCTCATTGCGAGGGAAGGATAAAGTCGATTCTGGAGGGGATGAACCTTCCGTCTTTCTCCGTGGACCTTGACGGTAAGACCGTCACCGTCGAGACCGACGACCTGGACAAGGTGCTTAATGCCCTGGATGACGGAGGCTACGAGGCCAAGGAGAGGCCGTGAAATACCGCCGCTTCCTGTGGGTGTCCTTTCTCGGAGGGGTCGCTCGAGGGGTGGGTTTTGCCCTGGGGCTTACTGTGGTGGCGGCGGGGATACTATGGGGTTTGGTCGGTTTCCTAAGGACGGTGGTGGACTGGAACCTGCCTTTTATCGGCCAATACGTCGCCGAGTTTCTCAAGGTGGTGATGGATCAGATGGACCTCCTGCAACATGGGGTCCGCTGATCGTCGAAAGGGGTGGCTAAGTGGAGGGCAAAAACCTGTCTCTCACCGTGACGGGCATGACCTGCGCGTCCTGCGCCAGGATAGTCGAGAAAAAGCTGTCCAAGGTGGATGGGGTTTCCTTCGCAGGGGTAAACCTGGCGACCGAGACCGCCTTCGTGGTCACCGACGGCACCGTGCCAGAGGAGCTTCTGGAGAAGGCGGTACTCTCGGTGGGGTACGGCGTCTCTCGGGAGAGGCCCCAGGACCTGGAGGAGGGCCGCTACAGGAAGGCAAGGATAAACCTGTCTCTGGCCTGGGCCATAACGGGGCCGCTGATGGCCCTCATGGTGTTTCACATGATGGGCATCCACGTCCCGGGATATCTCTGGATGGAGATATTCGGCGGTGCGGTGGTCATATTCGGAGCTGGCTGGGGGGCTCTGAGGGGGGCGTGGATCGCCCTGACCCACGGACACGGCAACATGGACGTCCTGGTGTCTCTAGGGGCTCTGGCCGCCTGGTCCACCGCGTTGCTCGGGGCTTTGGGCCTCAACGTATCCTCCTTCGGCGCCGTCGGGGCCATGATAGTAGCCCTCCACCTGACTGGCCGTTTTATCGAGTCCCACCTTCGGGGTCGGGCGGCCAAGGAGATAAGGGCATTGGTCGGTATCCAGGCCAGAGAGGCCAGGGTACTCAAAGACGGTTTGGAGATGACCCTTCCCATAGAGGCCCTTAAAGAGGGCATGACCCTTTTGGTGCGGCCCGGAGAGAGAATACCCTCCGACGGAACGGTCCTGTCCGGTCGTTCGGCGGTGGACGAGTCCATGATAACCGGCGAGCCTATACCGGTCTCAAAAGAGTTGGGTGACCCAGTCACCGGTGGCTCCGTCGCCGTAACAGGGTCGATGGAGATCGAGGTGACCAGGGTCGGCGAGGATACCTTCCTGTCCCGTATGATAGCCCTAATAGAGGAGGCCCAGGGGGCCAAGATCCCCATTCAGGCCTTCGCCGATCGGGTGACCGGGGCCTTCGTCCCGGTTGTCGCCCTGCTGGCCCTGGCTTCGGGAGTGTTCTGGTATACGTCGATCGACCGGTTCGGGTGGTTTTTGGACCGGGCCTCGGCGTGGCTTCCCTGGGTCGTGGAGGCAAGAGACCCCCTTTCTGTGGGCCTCTTCGCCTTCGTTACCACAATCGTCATAGCCTGTCCCTGCGCCCTGGGGCTGGCGACCCCTATGGCCCTCATCACAGGCACCGGTGCGGCCTCCAAAAAGGGCCTTGTCATAGGCAACGCCGAGGCGATCCAGACCGCCGGAGACGTGAAGGTTGTTATACTGGATAAAACCGGAACCCTGACCCTAGGTCGGCCCGCCCTGGCCCATATGGATCTGGATCGGAGGGCCCTTTCGGTGGCGATCGCCATGGAGTCCATGTCCAACCACCCTCTGGCCAAGGCCATAGCGGAGATAGAGGCGGACCCTCTGGACGTGTCGTCGGTGGAGGAGATCGTCGGAGAGGGCCTCAAAGCCCTAATAGACGGCGAGGAATGGACGGTAGGAAGGCCTCTGTCCATGGAGCGATACTCGGACCAGCTGGAACTGGGCCGCACTGTGGTTGAGGTCCGGCTCGGCGAGGGGGTTCGAGGCTTCCTGGCCCTTGAGGATCCCATCAGGCCAGAGGCGAGCTCCGCCATAGAGGAGCTTAGATCCTTAGGGATCAGGCCGGTTATGGCAACCGGCGACAACCGAGGCTCGGCGGCGCTGGTCGCTAGAGCGGTGGGCATAGACCCTGAGGACGTCCACAGCGAAATCAGGCCCGAGGACAAGCTGTCCATAGTCAGGTCCGAGCAGGCCAAGGGAGTCAAGGTTCTCATGGTAGGAGACGGCATGAACGACGCCGCCGCCCTCAAAGGGGCGGATGTCGGGGTCGCCATAGGGTCGGGCACCGACCTGGCCATAGACAGCGCCGATATGGTAATAGTATCCGGCGGCGTGGACCGCATAGCCCAGGGTATAGCCATATCCCGAAAGACCTTCTCGGTCATAAGGCAGAACCTCTTCTGGGCCTTTGCCTACAACCTGCTGGCCCTTCCTCTGGCCATGGCGGGCCTTCTCCATCCTGTGGTGGCCGAGGTCGCCATGACCTTCAGCTCAATATCGGTGATACTCAACTCCATGAGGGTCGGCAGTTGACAATAATACCCCTAAGGGGTATTATTGAGCTAATGGAGGAGGGGGATTATGGATACTAAGTATATACGCTGGATATCTGCCCTGATTTATGCTACCGTAATGGTGGTAGGGTGGTGGTATCCTCCTGTGGCTTTGGTGGCCTTCGCCCTGATGGGGCTGGTCCTGTTAACCGGTAAAAGAAAAAAATGGTGCGGTTCCTACTGTCCTAGAGGAAGTTTTCTCGATATGGTGATGAAGCACCTTTCGCCTAAAAAGCCCGTCCCGAAATGGATGACTGGAAAACGAATCTGGTACATCTCATTAGGTGTTTTCCTGGCTATGTTCACATCTCAGATTTTGCTTACCGGGCTCTGGAACGACTTCTCCTGGTGGAGATTCGGCGTGGTGGCCTACAGGATGTGTCTCATAACCTCTTTAGTGGCGTTGCCTTTGGCGTTGTGGAGAAACCATCGGGCCTGGTGTTCCGTATGCCCCGTGGGAAATCTCCTAAGACGATAGTTTTTTATCAAAATCCAGAAGGAGGAATAGTTATGACCGTAAAAGTATATTCGACCCAGGGCTGTGTATGGTGCAAAAAGGTTAAAGAATACCTTACAGACAAGGGAGTGCAGTTTGACGTCATCGACGTAGGTGCCGACCGTGAGGCGGCCAAGAAGATGGTCGCCGAGACCGGCCAGATGGGCGTTCCGGTTATCGACGTAGACGGCAAGTATATAGTAGGTTTCGACAAGGCCGCTCTTGATGAGGCATTAGGGCTCTAGGTAGCGGACTAAAGCGGATCGTTATCCCTCTCCAAGCTCTGGTGTTATAATAATGGCCAGAGTACTGAGAGGAGGTATGTAGCATACATACTAAAAGAGTTGTCGCTATGATAATAGGCTGTCTTATGGTCGTGGTTGCGGTATTTCTGGCCGCCGAGCTTTACGATCACGATACCATCGTGGGAGAGGTCGCTTACAGGGAGAGAATTGCCCTGCCTGAGGGGTGCTCACTGGTGGTAGCGATCTTTGACGTTACCCCTGGTTCCCCTAGAAAGCCTGTGGCCTCGGTTTCCAGGACATTGGGAGACGAGCAGGTTCCCCTGCCATTTAAGCTAATATACCGGCCCAGCGTCCTTGTCGAGGGCCGAGATTACGCCCTTTACGGCAGGATAGAGTCACCTCACAGAGAGATTATGTTCGTGACCCTGGAACCAGTAGCCCTACCTTTAGATGGCCAGGACGTGGCCATATGGCTTAAGTCCGCCAAATAGCGAAAGGCCCTGTCCCGATCGGGACAGGGCCTTTTAACAGGTCAAGCGGAATTCCCCATCTTCTAAGCCAAAGGCGAAAGATGGGGATGGATAGTTTTTCCCAATAGGCGATAAATCTTGTTTTTATCTACCTAGTGGTATAGGATGTAAAACAGAAGGACCTGTCTCGTAAGGCTAAAGGCAGCTGCAACAGACAGAAGGCAAGGCTAAAGGTCACCAAACTGCACGGTAAGGTAGCGGACCAAAGACGTGACTTCTTACACAAGGTCAGCACCGAGATCATTCGCGAAAACCAAGCCATAGTGATCGAGGACCTTAGGGTCAAAAACATGTTGAAAAACCATTGTCTCGCTAAAGCCATATCGGAGGTTTCATGGAG
>NZ_FXBB01000055.1 GCF_900177735.1 Dethiosulfovibrio salsuginis
GGGCGGTGCTAGGGGAGTCGGACCCGGCGAACAGGCTTGAGGCCACCTTGGCCGCGACCGCCCTCTGTGTATGGCAGGACGTGGAGATAGTCCGAGTCCACGACGTCAGGGAAAACCGTCAGGTCATAGACACCGTCTGGGCCCTGAAGAACGCCTCCAGCTTCGCTTAATAGCGGGGTCCCCTCGGAGAGATCGTTACGACGTAGCCCATTTGAGCCCGTATACTCGACCTGCCGTTGTGTAGTACGAATGGGGCGACAGGACGTCGCCCCAAGCCGAGGGGGCACAGGACGTGCCCTCCGAGGCGGTTCGTACGGAACAGGCAGGTCGAGTATACGATTGGGCGAAACAGGGGCGTAGGCGGGACGGTCTCTCCGAGGGGACTCAAAGGTGAGTTTTTAGAGCTTCGCCTAAGCTAGACTCCCATCAACCACCGGTCCAGAGACATAGGGCGGCCGGGCCTTAGGCCCTCCATCTCAAGCCGGAGGTCGCCCAGGAGGGCGGAACGCTCTGCGAAAGCGTTGTGCCGATGTATGCTTTCGAAGTTCTCCTGTCTCGCCAGCACGAAGGAATCGTCGGGCAGGTCGGGGGACACCTCGACGACGTTTCTGAGCATCTCCCTGACGACGTCCTCGACGAACCTGGGGTTGGTGTGGGCCTTGTTGACCACGAAGAACTCATCGGGCCTTTTCAGTAGCTCGTATATCTCCGAGCTCATGGAGGCCTCGGCGAGATGGACCAGGTTTTCCGCCTTGATCGCCCCGGCTCCACCGATCATCAAGGTGGCCTTACCTCTCTGGTTGTGGGAGGCAAGGGGGAGGAGGTCCACTATTCTCTCCGCCTCGTCCTCGCCGTAACCCTGGGATACGAGCAAGCCCTTCGAGTGGGATCTCACCATGTCCTGGGCACAGGGACAGACGGTGAGGCCGTCGACCTCGACGCCGGAGACGGTCCTACAGGACTTGCCGTCACAGGCGGAGATACCTATAAAGGTGTAGATCTCCTGGGAGAGCTTTCCCGATATAGGTGTATGCTTTTTGAGGGGGAAGTGGGCCCTTATCCTGACCTCCGATCTGAGGGCCTCCTGCCTCTCGGCGACCAAAAAGGCCAATCTCTCCGCCATAGTCTCTATGTCGGGAGCGGATGAACCGGCGGCCTCCTCCGCCGCCTCCTCCAGGATCTCGCTGAACCGGGACATATGTACCCCCGCCTTTGAGCCGTCCAGGTCGGCGAAAAGGTCCATTTTGGCGTAAAAAAGGGACGTCCCTCGGTCGCTCTCGAGACGGATTATCCTCTCAAGGCCGGTGACCCCCACCCTTCCCAGGGAAAATGGGACCTCCGGCGTCCCCTTCTGGACGTCCCTATCCAGAGGAAACCTCAGACACCTCTGGGATTTTTTCACCCCCGATCTGTCCACCGACTGGGCCAGCTCCGACACCGTCAAGCGGGATCTGGGATCGACGACATCGGGGGCTATCTCCGCCAGTGGGACCAGGACGAAGGCCCTCTCGGCCATCCTGGGATGGGGGATCGTGAGGTCCTGTTCGTCCATCACAGTATCGCCGTAGAGGACCACGTCCACGTCTATAGGCCTAGGTCCGTTTCGGAAGGTTACCGTCCGACCCATCCTCTGCTCGACCCACTTGGCTAGACGGAGAAGGTCGTGAGGGGAAAGGTCGGTCTCCACCTCGCACACTGCGTTCAGAAAACGGGGCTGATCCAGATACCCTACCGGATCGGTCTCGTAAAAAGACGACACCTTAACTACCTCTAACTTAGCCTGAAGATACTGAAGTGCCTGAAGTATATTTCCCTGTCTATCTCCAAGATTGGCTCCTAGAGCCAGAAAAACCCTTTGGCCACAGACCATAGCCGAACCTCCTAATGGATGCAAAGTATAGTGGCCCACATTGTACCAGAAGGGAGAAAAACCATGCCCACCGTATCCATGAGAAAATGTACATCCTACGATAAAGCGGGGCAAGCGGTTATAGCCGCAGTAAAAGATCTAGGGGGTATGGAACGTTTCATATCCCCTGGAGATTCGGTCCTGATAAAGCCCAATATGCTCGGGGCCTATAATCCCGACCGCCACGTCACCACCCACCCTTCGGTGGTCAAAGCGGTGGCGGAGATGGTCCTGGACTGTAGGGGCAAGCCGATAATAGGGGACAGCCCAGGACTGGACCCCTTCCCTCTGGTCTCCCGAAAGACCGGCATAGGAGAGGTCGGAAAGGCCCTGGGAGTTCCGGTCCTTCCACTGATCGACTCCATACCTATCAGGACGAAAAAAGGAGGAAAATTTAGGAAGATAGAGCTTTCACGACTGGCCGTTGAGTCTGATAAAATAATAAACATACCTAAGATGAAGACCCACTGTCAGATGACCTTGACCCTAGGGGTGAAAAACCTCTTCGGGACGGTGGTGGCCCAGAGAAAGGCGGAATGGCACTACAAAGTCGGGCTAAACAGGGACGTTTTCGCCTCGTTGCTGATAGAGATATGGGATCACCTGAGGCCATGCTTGACCGTCATGGACGGAGTATGGGGAATGGAGGGAAGAGGTCCTTCTAACGGGGTAGGAAGGCTCTTCGGTGTCATATCCACCTCAGACGATTCTTTGGCGATGGACCAGGTACTCTCCCCACTGATGGGAGTCAAAGAGGGGGATTTTCCTTTGCTCAGAGCCGCTCGCTCGTACGGAATGGCCTACAACGAAATTAGGACAATAGGCGATTCCGTCGAATCGTTCAGCCCAAAGGTCGACCTTCCTAAATCGGACTCTCTAAGGCTATTGCCTCCCTGGATGGATCGGATAGGGAGGGATATTTTATCCTCCAGGCCGGAACAGGACAGGGAAAGATGCGTAGGGTGTCAAAAATGCGTCCAGGTCTGTCGGGCAGGAGCCTTGACTATGAAGGAGGGGAAGGTGCTCTCCTTCGACTACGGCAGATGTATAAGGTGTTATTGCTGCCACGAAATGTGTCCCGTGGACGCCATAAAGCTGCACAGAGGAGCTATTTTGAGGGTTTTAGATCTCTTAGATCGCATATAGGTTTGCCTGATACCGCAAAACCGCTGTAAGATAGGCGTATACAGGCAGCTCAACACGGAGGAGGCGCAGGATGCCCCAATCATCGGAGAGCTTTCATAAAACAAAGGAAAAACTTCATAAGTCAGTGGAGGAGATGCGCCGCTCCAATCTTTCCTCGGCACTGGAAAGGCTGTCGAAAAAGGGAGCCCCTAAGGCTAAGATTCCCGTATCGGAGATAAAGCCCTCAGGCCCTCTAGACGAAAACAGCATGTACCTCTCCATGAAGGCCCTCTTCAGGACCAGGTCCACCGGAGGGGCCTGGGGTATGTTCGTCCTTCTGGCGGACGGCCTTTCGGGGGAAATCCTCTACCTGGCCCTATGGACAGGCTACGGAGGGCTTAAAAACGCCGACCTAAAGGCCTCATGGCAGGCTCTGTCGGTGTTGATGGAGGAAGAGGCGTCCCTCCAGGACAAAGAGCTCAGGAAAAAGGTCGTCTCCATCATCGAGGACTTCTTCAACCCACCTACGATGAACCGGCTGGCCTCGGAAATCGAGGATCTGGAGATGATAGAGAAAGCGAGAGAGGGTTTTTTGAGCGATCTCGACAGAGCTCTTTCCTTAAGTTTCGAGCTATCCTTAACCGTTGAGATGGTCTCAGGGAGGGACAGCCAGAAATACTTTGACGACAGGACCAGGCCCGTCTCATCGAAAGAGGGAGAGGAAGGTGAAGGGGAAAAGCAGGCGGTAGAGGTCAGAAAGGTCAGCGTTCTGTGTGGGGTAATAGTGGATCCTGTGAGGGGCAGGGCCATTTCATCCTTAAGGACCGGGGACCTGATATACGTGACCATAAAAGAGGGATCGGCGGTAGCCCACGCCATAAGGCAGGCCATGGCAAAAGGGGGAACCGATCGGATCCCGGCGCCTATCCTCGACGTCTCTCCGACCTCTACTGGGAGCGTTGAGGTGCTGGTGGAGCTTTCCGAGGGCATATACGGAAAGCTCCTAGCAGGAGAGAGCTATAAGGTGGCCGTCCCGGCGGAGTCGAATCAACAGAGTTCCGGCGGAATGTGGTCCTCCCCTTTAGCCTGGATGTTTTTCTTCCTTTTGGCGTCCCTTCTACTGGCTCTTTTCATCCTGATAAACTAAAATAGCAGAGATTTTGGCAGAGGAGAGGGAAAATGGACACGAAAAAAATCAAAGCCGACGAAAAAGCTTTTATGATGATAATAGACCAAATTGTGGCACACAGGATCCGACCGGGAGACAGGATCTACGAACCAGACCTCGCCGAAACCCTAAAGCTCAGCAGAACTCCGGTGAGACACGCCTTGAGTCGATTGGTCGCCGAGGGCGTCCTGGACAAAACCAAAGGGAGAAGAGGCTACACCCTTCCGGTTCTCTCTAAAGAGGACATGGAGGAGGTGTTCGCCACCAGAAGCGCCCTGGAGGGCAAGGCTATAGAGATAGCGGCGGGGAAAGTCACCGACAAAGACATCTCATACCTGAGGGAGCTGAACGAAAGGGAGAGATCGCTGTTTCATCTGGGCCGGTATAAATCGGAGTACGCCCAGGTCAACGAGCAATTTCACTCTAAAATAGTGGAGCTTGCCGGAAACCGATACCTCGATAGATATTTCCGGCAAGCCTACTGGAGGTCGTCGCTGTACACCTTTCACTTCGGCCTGTTTTACAACATAGAGCTGGACATGCCGCCGGAAACCGCCTTCCCTGACAGCGAACACCGGACCTACAGAGAACATCGTAAGATAATAGACTCTCTGGAGAGGCGGGACGGGGCTGGTTCAAGGACCCTCCTTGAGGAACACGTCTACAACACCATAGTCAGAAGGGGAGTTCGCTTTTCCGCCCCTATTTGAAAACCATCCGGCCTTGAGAGTTCGCCTCGGACATCTCGTCTAAACTCAACTCTATCAGGGGAGCCGGGTCCACCATCCGGCCTCCCTGGGCGACGCCGAAATGAAGGTGGGGACCTGTCACTCTGCCGGTGCTCCCGGTCAGACCGATAACATCTCCGGCACTGACTACCTGCCCTGCTTTTACGTCTATTCGGGAAAGATGAAAGTACATGGATATCAACGTCCCTCCGTGATCGATGTAAACCGACTTACCGGCGTAATAGTGATCCCCTGTCAGGATAACCTCGCCGGAAGCGGCGGCCTTGGCGGGGGTTCCGTTGGCCGCCCGATAATCGACCCCTCCGTGACGGCCTTTAAGCACTCCGTTATAGACCCTCCTTTTTCCGTAAAGGCTGGTCACCGCACCGGGAACAGGTCTCACCATAGGGAGCTCCCATAGAGCCTCCTTTGAAACCCTGCCAAGAGCCTCTCTAACCATGCGACGCTCCCTGGCGATTCTCTCCCTCGCCGACGATGGAGGGGTGACCATAGCGGGGTCCACGGATAGCTTCTCCGAGGGGTAATCCTTGGCTACGATATCGATAGGCCACTTGGAGAGGTAGGTAGTCCCTCTCGACGCTACCCATATCTTTAGGACCTCCCCTTTGGCGGTTTTCCCCATCGAATCGGTGCCAAGTACGGCCCTCCCCGTCAGTACGCCGTCCTCCCCCTCCCTCAAGTCGAGAGGGATATTTTTACCTCTCCAGGAAAGGGTCGACCTGTCAGCTTCCCCATCGATGGATACCGACACCACGAAAGGCTCCCCTAACCGAACCTTTTCGGGGGCGGAAAAAGCGACCTCCAGAGCATGACAGACGCCTACCCCAAAAAACAGCCCCCAAAGGGCCAAAATACAGCAGACCCTACCTATCCTTCCACGTGAAATCATGCACTTTCCTCCTATAGGACCGAATATCCCGTAATTGTACACTAAAATCGACGAAGCACAAGACATCCCAGGCACTAATGCATACTATACAGACTGTTGTTTTTTTTGGCACAATAACCCTATGGAGGGCTATTGCCCATCTGTGTATACCGGAGAAAATGGAGGGATTTTCTTGTCTATCAAGGGCAAATTTATATCAATGGTTGCAGCGGTTCTGGTGGTAATAGCGGTGATGGCCGGAGTGGGAGCAATCAGGAGCAAAGGTGTTTTGACCGAACAACTTATTAAGACTGGAGACGAGACGGTCAAGATAGCCCTCCTCACCGTCGAGGAAAACCTGAACAAGATGACCGCTATCATGGTCAACGCTGCGAAGGTGACCGAGAGAGCCTGGAACAAAGAGGGAATCAACGAGCTAAAGCCTATGGAGGATCTGATGGTAGAACTGGCAGAGGCAAACAAGGGCTTTGGATTTCAGGACATCTACTTCGGCTTCGAGAAGGACGGGAAGTTCTCCGACGGGACGAGATTTCAACAGCCCGACGATTTCGACTCGCGGAAAAGAGGCTGGTACATCCAGGCGATGGGGGAAAGAGGCAAGGTCATAATTACCGAGCCTTACGTGGATAAGATAACCAATAAACCGGTGTTCTCCCTCTGCGTGACCATCGAGGACAGCTCGGGTAAGGTGGTAGGGGTCCTGGGTTCCGACGTGAGCATGGAGTCACTGGTCAACTTCGCCGGGCAGCTTCAGATACTGGGAGAGGGCCATCCCATCCTTCTGAGCTCGAAAGGGGTCATACTGGTAGGCCCGGTCAAAGAGAGGATCATGGAGATAAACCTGGCTGAAGACACCGAAAACACCCCCTCGGTTCAATCTATGGCAAAATCGATGGTGGCGGGCAAGTCGGGAGCCATGGAGATAGAGTGGATCGGCCAATCATTTGAGGCCTTCTACGGCGCCACCTCCTTCGGCCCATCCCTGGCCATCGCCTATCCCCTTTCGTCTATCGGGGCCATGGTCGCCAGGGTTACGTCCGTCCAGCTGGCGGTGGCTGGCTTCGCCCTGCTGGCGGTGGCACTGGCGGTTTTCCTGACCTTTAAGAGCATTGTGACCCCTCTGAGAAAGGCATCGACAATGGCGTTGGAGATCAAAAACGGAAACCTGACCGTCGATCCGTCGTCCATAGGCTACAGGGCAAAAGACGCACTGGGAGAGATGATAGAGGCTCTGTCCTCTATGGTCAGTGGACTCAGAGATACCATCGAAGGCATCACCGAGGAAAGCCACAGTATAGCCGACAGCACCGGAAGCCTGGCGGCCTCAAGCGAGCAGACCAACGCCGCCATGGAAGAGGTGAGACGGTCTGTCTCCGACGTAGCGGTTCTCTCGGAGACAAACGCCGCAGCCCTTGAGGAGACCAACGCCGGAGTCGAAGAGGTTTCCTCCAGCGCCTCTATGGCGGCGAACTCTGCGACCCAGGGAACCGAGGCCACCGCAAACGCCAGCAAGACCTCCAAGGAGGCCGTTGAGATCGTGACAAAGATAATCAAAGACATCAAAGACGTAGGAGAGAAAGCCCAAAAGAGCCTAAAGACCCTATCCGGCCTAACCGGATCGGTCCAGGAGATAACCGGATTCATCGAGACGATAAACTCCATAGCCGACCAGACCAACCTGCTCGCACTGAACGCCGCGATAGAGGCGGCCAGGGCAGGAGAGGCAGGAAGAGGCTTTGCGGTGGTCGCCGAAGAAGTCCGCAAGCTGGCGGAGGAATCGGGCCACGCGGCGGGGAGCATCGGAAAGCTTATAGAGGGCCTACAGAGCCAGACAAAGGAATCGGTGGACGTAACCACCGAGGCGGGAAAAATAATGACCCAAACCGTTCAGCAGGCCGACGAAGCTAAGACAGGCCTCGACGAGACGTTAAGACAGATCGCCCTGGTCAACGACGCCATGCAGAATATAGCCGCCACCTCCCAGGAGCAGGCGGCATCGGCCAACGAAATGGCCAACGCGGTGGACCAGGCGTCCAGGTCTACGGTGGATATAGCCAACAAAATAAGCGGAGTTAAAAGCTCCGCCGACGAAACAGCAAAGGCGTCGGAGACGGTGGCCCAGGAGGCGGAGACTGTCTCCCTACTGTCGAAATCGATCCAGGACAGACTGGCTACGTTCTCCACAGGTAAGGAAAAATCGAAAAGCCCAGCTTTGAGATAGACCGGAATAACCGTGACGGGGGTCCCTTGGGGGATCCCCGTCATTAATTTTCATAGAGCCTCTAAGTCCCAAAGTCACAGATATATAGACATATAAGGCTGCAATGTGAATGAAACTGATCAGCTTTTAGATTCATATATACCGGAAAAAAAAGACTTACCTCTCGAACTCGTCTAACTTTTCTGCATACACAGTTGCGCAAATCGGGATATTTGTTTAAGATAGTCCGGCTTGCCTTCAGGGGCAGGACCATCTTTATTTTTTCGGGAGGTTATCCGATGATTCACGAATTGGTAAGTGCGGCAAACGGTATACTTTGGGGTAAGCTGATGGTGTGGCTTCTGTTGGGTACGGGGATATTCTACTCAATCAGACTGGGGCTACCTCAGATCAGACATTTTGGACACATGTTCAAGGTCATGTTCAGCGGCAGAACCTCCGCTGAGGGAGGTATAACCCCATTCCAGGCTCTCTGCACCGGCCTCGCCGCCCAGGTAGGAACGGGAAACCTGGCAGGAGTTGCAACCGCACTGGTATCAGGTGGCCCCGGGGCCATCTTCTGGATGTGGATAACCGCCCTGGTTGGAATGGCCACCATATTCGGGGAGGCCACCCTAGCCCAGGTCTTCAGGGTAAAGAGCGAGGACGGAACCTACCGCGGAGGCCCAGCCTACTACCTCGAAAAGGGGCTCGGTCAGAAGTGGATGGGGGTTCTATTCGCCTTCTCCATCATCGTCGCCATGGCCTTCATCTTCAACGCAGTACAGTGTAACTCCATAGCAGCAGGGCTCAGAGGAGCGTTCAACCTCAACGAGGTATACGTGGCAGGAGCCACCATAGTCATGACTGCCCTCGTCATATTCGGAGGGCTTAGGCGCATCGCCCACGTGGCGGAGATAGTGGTTCCCCTCATGGCTGGACTCTACATTCTTGGCTCACTCGTGGTGGTCGTAACCCACATCTCCGAGATACCGGCGGTTTTCTCCCTGATATTCAAGAGCGCCTTCGGAGCTAAGCAGGTAGCAGGAGGTGTCCTTGGGCACACCGTAGCGATGGCCTTCAGGTATGGCGTATCCAGAGGACTTTTCTCCAACGAGGCGGGAATGGGATCCACCCCTAACGCCCACGCCACCGCCGACGTGAAGCACCCTGCGAGACAGGGATTCACCGCCATGCTGGGGGTATTTGTGGACACGATCCTCATATGCACCGCCACGGCGGCTATAATACTTCTGTCCGGAACATTGGACAGCGGCAAAACCGGCGTAGAACTGACCCAGATAGCCATAGGGGCCACGCTGGGAGCCTGGGGCCCGACATTTATAGCCGTAGCCCTGATGTTCTTCGCCTGGACCTCCATACTGGGCAACTACTACTACGGCGAGAGCAACCTCATGTACATCTTCCCCAACTGCGGCAAAGGCGGACTGGCAATATACAGGGTCATGGTCCTGGGAATGCTCATGTTCGGCGCCACCAGCTCGGTCCCCTTCGTGTGGGAGCTCGCGGATTTCTTCAACGGCATAATGGCCCTTCTCAACCTGATCGGCATACTGCTTCTGTCCGGCATAGTGGTCAAAATGATGGACGACTACGAATCTCAGATCAAATCGGGAATCGACGATCCGGTGATAGACAGAAAGGCTTTCTCACAATACTATAAAGGCTAGGTGATCTATCTATGAAGGAGACTCTGGCTCTAATAGCCCAAGCCAGCTCAATCCAGGCGTCAAAGGGCTCGGTGGCAACCTACATCCCGGAGCTGGCGAAGGCCGACCCCGAGGCTTTTGGACTGGCAGTCACAGAGTGCGATGGAACACAGTATCTCTCGGGAAACTGCGAATTTCGCTTTACGTTGCAGTCCATATCCAAAGTGGTCACCCTCGCTCTGGCGTTGGAGGAGCGGGGAAAGGACAACGTTTTCTCAGCTGTGGGCAACAGCCCGACAGCGGACCCGTTCAACTCCATAATGAGGCTTGAGATGGACGCCCCTCACAGGCCCCACAACCCTCTGATAAACTCGGGAGCCATAGTGGTGGTCTCGTTGCTGCCGGAGGAGGGGCGGGAGGGCAAAATAGAGGCTATTCTGGACATGGCCAGAGATCTCATGGCGAACGGAGATATAAAGGTAAACGACCGGGTCTACCGATCGGAGAAGAACACCAGCGACAGAAATCGCTCTCTGGCCTATTTCCTGAGGAGCGTAGGAAGCCTCAAAGGGGATATCGAGGATATCCTGGACGTCTATTTCCGCCAGTGCAGCATGGAGGTAAACGCCAAGGACCTGTCGATTTTAGGGGCGACCTTCGCCTGCGACGGCCTTAATCCCATCACGGGGAAACAGGTCATATCCCCCCAGACAGCCCGGATAGTCAGGGCCATAATGACCACCTGCGGGATGTACGACGGCTCGGGGGAGTTCGCCGTCAACGTAGGTATCCCCGCAAAAAGCGGCGTCGGAGGGGGCATTATGGCGTCGGTACCGGGAAGGATGGGGATAGGGGTCGTCAGTCCCCCTCTTGACCAGAGGGGCAACTCGGTAGCGGGGCTAGCGGCCCTCGCCGCAATTTCCGAGCAGCTCCACTGTAGGGTGCTTTAACGAGACGAGGGGCGGATCCGGTCGGATCCGCCCCTCGCTTTATCTTTCGGGCATCTCTAAAAACTCATCTTTGAGTCCCCTCGGAGAGACCGTCCCGCCTGCGCCCTGTTTCGCCCAATCGTATACTCGACCTGCCTGTTTCGTACGAACCGCCTCGGAGGGCACGTCCTGTGCCCCCTCGGCTTGGGGCGACGTCCTGTCGCCCCATTCG
>NZ_FXBB01000056.1 GCF_900177735.1 Dethiosulfovibrio salsuginis
ATCCAACCGATAAACTTCTTTCCCATACAGATCCCTCCTTATGAAATCAAAAAACCGAAAACAGGCCGTCTAAGCTCCCGCAAAAAAAGCATAGGGCAACAGAGCGACCTCTTAAGTCGGAGAGGGAAAGCAAAAACCTTATTCTGTCACCGTCCTAAGATGTCGTTATGGAGTAGTAAAGTTGCAGGTGAAGGCGATAGGCCTTTTCAAGATAAACTCAATCAAGAGGAGGATTTAGTTATGAATAATACGATAAGGAAGGCCGCTTCAAGGGGCTAAACTAGGTTTGAAGGCTTGGTCACTGCCTTCGAGGGAGAAGATACCCCTTAGACAATCCTAGATTCTGTAAGTAAAAACCAAACGGAGGTGTTTTTATGAAACCAGGCAGACTGATGAACCTCTACAATATTTTCGCAATTTGCTCTTATGCAAACACCCAGGATTACCTATGCATAGTGGATATGAGAACCGGTGACGAGATCTTTGGCCAAATCGCTTTAGAGTCGGACTGTGTCATCATATCTAAGACCTCTTTTTGCATCGAGGTTTTAAAGGATATATATGAGAGTATAACTATCCCCTATCTAGAATCCATCGAGAAAAACTCACCGGTTATAACCCTGGACGGCTCCACATGCGCCTACCTAGCTGATACCAGCAGCAATATCCAGTCGCTTTTCGATGCAATTGAAGACGAGCTATACGTACCAGACGAGTCTAGCGCAGAGAAAGTTTCCGATCTGAGCCTTAAGACCTGGACTTATAAGCCCGCAAAATCCGCAGAGAGAGAGGCTTACTTAGTAAGCGAGATGAACCAGGAGAATCTTCCAGGTAGGGTAATATGCTCCGCCTATAAAGCTGAAGACGCTTCTTTTGCCGTACTAACCCCTAACGTGATAGCCCTTACATTGAGGTCCAGGGATTTTATGCGATGCCTATTGGAGCGCTTTGACCTCGACGGCGACATAGACCTTAGTATTCCCCAGCTAGAGGAACACATGGCAAAAAACTTTAAAGGCGATTCTCTCCGGTCATTCTCCGAGGATATAGCCAGCTTCTTCGCCAGGGAAGAGATAGTCAAGTTCAACGAGAGCATGGAGATACACAAAACCAGAGACATGGCTTATTAGGCAAAAGAAGAGGGAGGAGCCTCTCATAAAGAGCCCCCTCCCTCTGGCTATAGCACAGCTGAGCTCAATATCCTGTAGATCTCGTCTATGCTCGAGTCCTTTTTGAACTCGAAGGTCAGGGGATCGGACTGTCCCCTCATCCATATCTTGAGCTCCGACTCCAGGTCAAAGTGACCGGCGCTCTCTTTGGCAAAAGAGACTATGCTGCTACTAAAAACATAGACAAGTGTCTATGTTTTAGAGTTTTCCTGCTTCGTCGTGTCCGATTTCGCTGCGTGACTACTACTCTCGTTTGATATAACACTCCACAGGCGTAAATTCCGACGTAGCCCGCCGTACATAGTACCTATATTCTTTAAGTGAGTATAGAATACTGATTTGCGTCTCGTAGGTTATAAGCGGCGTTAAGGTCTCTATCTATTTCGAGTCCGCAACTACTGCATTTATAGGTTCTTTCGGAAAGGCTTAAATGTTTTTTGACTGCCCCACAATTAGAGCATGTTTTAGAGGAAGGATAGAACATAGAGACTTGCCTTAGCTCTACACCATGCTTGTGACACTGGGCAAGCAAAAACAGCTTAAAGGCATAAAAACCCTGATCGGTGACCGCTTTTGCCAGGTGTCTGTTTTTAACCATGCCTCTAACATTTAGGTCCTCTACGGTTATATGCTGGGGCTTGGTTTTCACCACAGCATTTACGACAGAGCGCCTGTATTCCTCACGGATGTTTCCTATGCGATAATGCAACTTTTGTACTCTAAGTGTGTTTTTAATTAAGTTAGAGCCACTTCCCACGGTTTTGCCGGCTTTCTTTTTTGCGTTCTGTTTTCTAGCCAGTGCTCGACTCTCCCGCTTTAATTTTTTCTCTTGTCTTTTGACCTTAGAGGTCTTATTGATATTGGGATAGATGCTCCCGTCACTTAAGGCAGCGAAGTTTTTTATGCCAAGGTCTATCCCTACGCCAGGGGCAACAGCTCGCTCTATCGTGGGCTCAGGAACATCACACAACAGGGACAGAAAAACACGCCCTGCCTTTATGGACAAAGTTCCGTTTATAACCTTTGCGTTTTCCGGGATATATCCAAACTCTTTTAGCCTGACAAAGTTAAAGGTAGGTATTTTTATCCTGTGTCTCTGGGCAGTCCAATCTGTCTCACTGTTTTTAGGCAGGTAAACTTTCACGTCCTGGTTCTTTTTCTTCTTAAACCGAGGAAATCCAGCTTTTTTGAGGAAGAATTTTTTATAGGCACATTCACCATTCATAATAGATTTCTTGCGGGCTTTAGACGAGACCTCTTTGATCCACCCAAAACCATCTTGCTTAGAGTGTACGTTATTAATCCACTTATCGAAGGAGTACCCCGATAAAAACTCGCCGGTCTCCTTATAGTGGTCCTGTGCCTTTTGAAGATACAAGTTATACAGATAACGACATACTCCGATGGTTTTAACTAGTTTTTCAAGCTGTTTTTCCGTCATCTTGAGTTCTGTCTTATATGCTTTTTTCACAACTCGTTATCTCCTTTCAGCTTATTTTTGTATTTCCGTAGCCCATTCACTTTGCATGAAAAAACATCGACAATAGAGATAAGGTCCTGTACTATTTCCTTTTGTGGGGAGACTGTTTACGGACACGCCAAATATCTCCGCTACATCTTTAGGCTTAAGTAGTTTTTTCATATATACATACTGTCATTTCTTGAGACTTGTGTCAATATTTTTAACTACTGTTCCTTGACTCCCGTAAGGGACGGTTAAATAGGATACCTTTTTACCCGTCATCCCCTGCTTGTCCATCACTATGAGCCTCTTGTCGGTGAAGACGAACATGTCCCTGACCAGCTTGTAGGCCGCCTGAACGTCCTCTCCCTCTATCAGCATGGAGCAGAATTCCTCCCTGACCTTGCCCAGGTCGGTCTCGCTGGCGTGGCCCATCAGGCCCCTTATAAGTCCCATGATATGCCTCCTCTATTTTTGTGGCTAGCCCTCAGGCCGTCTATGGTGAACGTCACTCGATTACCTGCCAGTGGCCGGTTTTTTTGGAGCCAATCCTGTGAATACGGTGCTCTCGCTTCAATTTCTGAATGTTGCGTTTTATAGTCGCCTCGCTGACCTCAAGCCATTCGGCCAGTTCTGCATAGCCCGCTGAGGGATCGGAACGCAGCATGTTTAAAAGGTCATTTATCAGGTCAACATGACCGGATAAATTATCGATCTGACCTGTTACCCCACGGACGTCCGCCAATTCCAGCTCGTCCACCGACTTACGGTAAACGGTGACGGTGAAAAGGGACCCGTCGTGATCGTCGGTAAAGTCTATCCTCGGCCACTTTTCCAGTGCTCGTTTTATGCCGGACCCCAAGCCGTGATAGGGGAGCAAACCTTTCGCTATGTAGGAAACCAGAATAGGGTTACGGATGTTGGAGTTACCGGAGCGGATCTTCTCCACAGTCAGGTTGTCGGGAAGATGGCCGGGACTGATGATCTCGATTCGATCGTCAAAGATAAACAGGCGAATCGGGGCACTGACCAGATAATCCCGATGGACCAAAGCGTTGACCAGCAGTTCCTCGAAAACCGCCTCGGGGATCTCCGCCAACCCCGGTGCGTTAACACCTCGTCCGGCCTGCACCTTGTGTAAGTTGCGCATGACAAAGGCCAGTGCCCCCTCAAAGAGCTTCGGCAGAGGACCGGAAAAATCCTCGGTATCCAGATAATCGGTGGCGTGGATCTTGTTGCCAGGATATCGAATCGCCTTGACCACAAACTGAGGCACGATCCACTCAGGCTGCTCGGCAAAAAGAAGCACCCCCGCCAGGTTTAACACGCCATCGTCTGTAGCGAGGTTCATGTTTTGGAGCAGTCGGGTCAACTCAGCTGGTGAATCGGGATAGTCCATTTTGTAGACATCCCTCAGAAAATCCCGAAAACGTAGCTTGTCCATCCTGTCGATGCCCGCCTTCGTTGGCAATTCGTCGGCGTGGAACTGGTTGGTAATCTGAAAAAGGCGGCGCAGCTCCTCCTTGGAGTTCACCCGCCGTTTGTCCGCCCCAGCCTTTAACCAGATCACTCCGTTTTTGTCGAAGTATGGCTTGTCGATGCCCTTGGGAACGGTCAAAACAATAGCGATACGACCGTTCTCCAGAGCCACATTCTCGGTCAAAACCGCTAAGGGACTATGGACCAGATGGCTTGCGGCGTTGCTGATTAGCTGGTTGACGCGCCCCACATCCTGAGCTGAAAGCCCTGGCATCGAGCCATCATCGGCCACACCGATAAATATGATGCCGCCATTGGTGTTGGCAAAGGCAGCCATCTCCGACGCTAGAGAGTCGGCATTTTTTATATCCACCTTGAACTGTCGGGATGAGTCCTCTCCAAGAACAATTTGTGTTAGCAATTCTTCCAGGTTCATCCATATCACCCCCACGTCAACTCAACGTTCATAACAACACCAACCTAGCCGACCACCATAGCAACGAACCGGAAACAGAGGAGACCCATAAGATATATCATCCATATAGCCCCAAATGTCAAGGGCTATTTCAGAGTTATCCCGACCTAGACCTGAACTCCCTCTAAAAGCTCAAAGACCCTCTCGGTCATCTCGCCGAAGCCCTTGCAGGAGCGGCTTCTTGGCCTGTCGAAGGGGACGTCGATGGTCTCCACGACCCTACCGGGGTGGGCGGACATCACCACTATCCTGTCCGCAAGGTATATGGCCTCGGCGAACTTCTCCAGGCCGACCCGGGCCAGATAGTCCATGGCGAGCTCCCTTCGATCCTCGAACCTCATACCGTTGAACTCGGGGCCTAGAGCCACATTATCCACGACGGACCTCCAGGGCAGAAGGGAATATTCCTGAAAGACCATGCCTCTCTCACGGCCAGGGCCTTTTACAGGGCTTCCCTTGTAGAGCACCGAGCCGGATGTGGCGACCTCAAGGCCCGCCACTATCCTGAGCCAGGTCGATTTGCCGCATCCCGATGGGCCCAGGAGACAGACGAACTCTTTGTCGAACACCTTGAAGTCCACCCCGTCCAGGGCACAGAAGACCTCCCCGTGATCGGACTTGAAGTCCTTCCTCAGGTTCGACGTCTCAAGAAGGGGAGTCATCGGGAGAGCCTCTGCCAGGAGAAATAACGATCCTCGAAGAACCGAAACGTCCCGTCTATGACTATGCCTATCATGCCTATGCTTATCATACCAGCCATCACTATATCGGTCCCGGCCACAGTGTAGGCGTGGGTTATGAGATAGCCGACGCCGGAGATGCTGCCTGGCATCATCTCCGCTGCGACGAGGCACATCCAGGCCCCTCCCAGCCCGAGCCTCATCCCGGTAACGATGGACGGAGCTGCGGCGGGCAGCAGGATCTTAAGGAAAATATCCCGCTCCGAGGCCCCCAGGACCCTGGCTGAGTCTATAAGGGTCGATCTCACACCGGAAACTCCGTGTACGGTGTTTATGAGGATTGGGAAAAAAGAACCTATGAATATGATAAAAAGCATAGAATATTTGATGTTGTTAAGTAGAGGATACCAGGTCCCTTCCTCCACTCCCACCGTGGTGGCTAAGCTGGCGACCCCAAACCAGGCCAGCACCAGGGGGATCCAGGCCAACGGTGGCATAGGACGAAGCATCTCCACCAGAGAGCCCAAAAGGCGGTTCACCGTGCGGTAATGTCCCATAAGAACCCCGACTGGCAGGGCAAGGAGAAGACCAAGAAGGTAGCCGCCCATGACACGGAAGAAGCTGACCCACAGATTGGCTACTATGGAGCCCATCCTGAGCAAATCGTCGTTAGGACGGGATAGGACCGCCGCCACCTGTGACACCGACGGAAGGACCACCTCGTTTTGGACCTTTATGGACGCTACCTGCCAAAGGATTATAAGGCCGATGGGGGCCAATATGGGAAGGATAAAACGGTTAAGACTGTATCTCACGAAAATACCTCCTATAAAACTCAAAAAGTCGGCCCTCAGGGGCTAACCTGACGGCCGACTTTGAGGATGGTGATAACCTACTGCTGTTCGATCTCGACGAATTGGAAATCGAAAACCAGATCGGCCACGTCGTCTAAAGATTTATCCTGTAACGCTCCGGTACACTGTCCAAGACGGTTCAGCATCTCCGGGTAGAGGGCGGCGTTTTTAAGCCAGTCCTTGGTGACCTTGGTGCTGAGGGTCATCTTGGCGGCGGCTATTACCTCCGCAGGAACTCCCAACCAGTCGGCGGTTATCTCGGAGGAAAGCTGAGGGTTGGCCATACACCACTCGCTGGATGTGGTCATCATGTCGATAAAGGCCTTTACCGCCTCGGGATGGGCCTCGACGAACTCGGTCCGTCCCGCTATGACGCAGCAGGGGAAGTTCTGCCATCTTCCCACAGGAGGAAGCTCCCTGAGCTGAAGCACTATGTGCCCCTGGGATTTTGACTCGACGATCTCCGGCGTCGGAGCTGGAGCGACGGCGAACTCTATCTGCTTTGCCGCCATGGCCGGTATTATGTTGGCCGTTCCCCTGAGATCCATCATGAGGATATCGGCGTCCTTCTTGGTAGCGTAGGCATCGCCGGTAAGCCTTAGGCCCGCGGAGTCCATAGCGGCCTCAAAAAGTATCTTAGGAGCGCTGGTTGGGGAGTGGTATCCAACGATAACAGGCTTCTCCGATGCCTTAACGTAAGCGAGAAAGTTCTCCCAGCCCACGACGTCTATATCGCTCCTTGATACCATAGCTATTCCATCCGCCTGAACCGGGGCCATAACCTTTATCGCTGTCCCTCTATCGATACCGGAGAGCATGGCAGGGAAGGAGCTGACGGTCAGGTCCAGGTGTTTCTGGGCGAAGAGGGTCGCGACCTCAGAGCCACCTTTGATGGAGTTGAGGACCATACGGGCCTTTTTCTCTCCGTTGACGTAAATATCTTATTTTTCCTTGTCTATGACCGGCTTCAACCACACGCCCAGATCCTTGGCCTCTTCCCCTCTGGCCATAGCGACCATGAAGGCCTGATGGTGGGTCACGTGAGAGTAGGCCATCTGGACAACCGGGACATCCGATGCCCAGAGAGACCCGGCCATTCCAAAAAGAACCGCCGCGATTAGAAACAACTTTTTCATATGGGATCACCCTCCAAAGATGAATAATGCCTGTGCATTATAGTATCCATTCTTTAAAGAGCCAAAGGTTATATCTATCACTGTTTTTTGTCCATATAGGTGGTATAGTTTTCTACTAATCACAGAACGAGAGGAGAACAACTCATGGAACTTTACCCCCAATGCGTGAGCTGCGTCATGGACAACGTCCTGAAAAGGGCCTCCAGAATGGGCCTCGACGAGAGGGACAGAATGACTTTGCTCAGGAGGATGTGGGAGGGCTTTGAGCCCGAGGTTCGGCAAGACTCCTGTGCCCCAATCCTGACCCAGATAGGATACGATATTTTGTCCGATATGACCGACGGGCTAGACCCGTTTAAGGAAGAAAAGGACCAGCTCAACCGGTCCATGATGGCCATGGAGGAGGACTTTTTCGACCTCTCCTCCTCGTGCAACGATCCCCTTGAGGCGGCTATGATACTTTCGGGAACAGCGAACCTGCTGGACCTCGGAGCGTACGACGAAATAGACCACGAAAAAATCTCTAAGGTGATGAAAGAGGAGGTAGAGAGCAGGCGACTTCCGAAAGAGCTTTACCGACGGTTTACGGAGACCATAGAACATCACAGAGAGATCGTCATTCTTGGGGACAACTGCGGAGAGATAGTCCTGGACAAGGTGGTAATCCGCCAGATGAGGCTCCGGTGGCCCGATATCTCCGTAACCTTCGGCGTCAGAGGAAAAGCCATACTGAACGATGCCACCGAGGAGGACGGTCTGGCGGTAGGCATGGCCGACCTGGCAAAGGTTGTATCCACCGGGGTGGGGACTCCTGGATTTCTCCGATCCCGATCGTCGGAGGGTTTCAGGTCCACCTTCGATCGCTCACCGCTAGTCCTGGCTAAAGGGGTAGGCAACTTCGAGGCGGCGGCCTTCGACGACCACAGGGTTTTTAACCTGTTCATGGTAAAGTGCCGTACCCTATCCCGTCTCCTTGTAAAGCCCGAGGGGAGCCTGATATTCTCCTCGGGTAAGAAGTCCCTTTATAACTAGAAAAGCCCCCAGGATCGATAACGGTCCTGGGGGCTTGGGATTAATCTCCTCTATCTCTATTAATTGTCCACAGCTGGCTCGATTGGGTTGGACGGATCCTTCTGCCAGTCGATGATGCTACCTTTGTAGTTCTTCACCGACTGGTAGCCCATCTTGACCATCTTTTGAGCTATTATGTTGCTTCTATGGCCGCTGTTACAGTAAACGATCACCGTAACGTCTTTGGTGAGTCCCATGGAATCGAGCTGTTCCTGGGTCATGGAATCAAACTCACCGTCGAAGACGTTGATCGCCCCAGGGATGTGCCCTCCCTTGATTCCCTTTTTGGGGGACTCGCCGTTGAAGTTCTCCGGAGACCTGACGTCAACCAGGAAGAATCCTGGCTTGCCAAGGTTCTCCTTGACGTAGGATTGATCCACGATCTCGACCGAGGCAGCGAAAGCGACAGAGGCACAGAGGACAATCATGATGGATAGAGCTAAAGACTTCAGATTTTTCACGAAAAACCACTCCTTGGCGTTATGTTTTTTATTACTTATAGTAGTATAAGTCTTGCATCCCTTTACGTCAAGAGTCGGTTTTAAACTCCCAACCTCTCCCTGAGAGCCTCCTGGAGGGTGCTGGAAAAGTTGATTTTATTCTCCATGGCCATCTCGTTGAGCCAGGCCGGTATTGTCACGTTCTTGTTTACGGATTTTTTTATCTCCTCTTTGCGAAGGATATCCATCCTCACATCGATTATAACGGCAACCTCGTCTCCTTCTGGCTCTAGCTTGTTGACCGGGGTGGGGCTTGGAATAGGGTCGTTGTCATCTTCCATGCAAAGCAAATGACCTCCTAAAGCATCTTTTGCGCTAGCGATAGCGTCGGCGTAGTCTGTCCCGAAGGTGTTACAGCCTGGAAGGTCAGGGAAGCGGACACAGACATACTCGCCGTCTTCGGATAGAAGAGCAGGATATACTCGAACGTCCTTTTTCATAGGAAATCGTCTCCTTTCTGAGGCGGGGCTACTTGAGCCCCGCCTGTTTCATGATGCTGTTTAATGTCTTGGGTGGAACGTCCTTTTGGGGATGCTTTACAGTTGCCTTCCCCGGCTTTGTCGGATGCTTGAAATGATGGTGGCTACCAACCGTCTTGATCCAGTACCAGCCATCATTTTCGAGGATCTTGATTATTTCGCTGGACTTCATCGCTTTCCCCCCTGACGTCATTATTATAATGCGCATTATTATGCGCGTCAAGTCTTTGGATTACAGGAGGTGACCGCCGTGGCAAAGAAGCTCACAGCGAAACAGGCTGCCTTCGTGGAGGAGTATCTCGTTGACCTCAACGCCACGGCGGCGGCGAAACGCGCAGGATACAGCGTAAAAACCGCTGACAGGATAGGGGCCGAACTGCTTGGGAAAACTTGGGTTGCAGCAGAGATTCAAAAGGCACTCAAGTCTAGAGCGCGTAGGGTGGAGGTGACGCAGGATCAGGTTGTTATCGAGCTTGCGAAGATTGCGTTTGGCTCGACTCGGGATATGATGGAGTGGGGACCTGGCGGTGTACGTCTGAGGCCGAGTTCTGAGCTGACGCCCGACCAGGCGGCCATGGTCGCGGAGGTCTCGGAGACGACGAGCCAAAATGGAGGTTCGCTGAGGCTGAAGGTCCACGATAAGGTCAGGGCCCTCGAGCTTCTCGGCAAGCACCTGGGGATGTTCGTAGAACGTAAAGAAATCACCGGAAGGGATGGCGGTCCTATCGAGCACAATCAAAAAATAGACCTCTCCATCCTTTCTGATGAGGAGCTGAATATCCTTGAAAACGCTCTCGGTAAATCGCGATGATCTGGTAGCGGCCATAGAAAAAGAGCGGATTCGCCGCCATATGGTTGATTATCTTGAGTATGTTCATCGGGGCAAGTGGCAGTCCGCCCGTCATCTGAAATTGGTCTGCCAAAAGCTGGAGGAGGTAGAACGAGGCGAGTGTAAACGACTCATGATTTTCATGCCTCCCAGACATGGCAAGTCCATGACCGTCACCGAGACTTTCCCCTCCTGGTTTATCGGCAAGAATCCAAGCAGGAGGGTTATAGAGGTTTCTCATAGCTGGTAACTTAGTAGATTTAACCTCTAGCCAGTCAAAGATCAATTAAAATTGCTAGCGTTCTTTTCTATTCTAGAGCATCATAATCTAACGAACCACATCCTTGAAAGCTCTCTTTTTATGTGAGAGTATGTACTCCTCATACTTCTCACGTAACTATTCAGTCCCCCTGCCGATTTAGCTCCTAAACCAGCAGTTTCTTAGTCTCTTGCAACGTGCTATCATGGCATCAGAATAAATCTGAAAGGAGGCCTATTCATGTTTCAGAAGCCCACCTACGAAGAGCTCTTCGAGGAAAACCAGATTCTCAAGGCGATAATCAAGAGCCTCAG
>NZ_FXBB01000057.1 GCF_900177735.1 Dethiosulfovibrio salsuginis
GCTCAGCTTAGGCACGTGGTTGGGGATACCCTCGTGGAGAGGGAGAAGGCGAGAAAGTTGGAGCGTATGCGGGGCTGGGTGGAAGGGGAATAGTGAAAGCCGCCGTGCGATCGGGGATGATCGAGCGGCGGCATTATCTGTGAGGAGGAGATGACCAGTATGGGACAGGTAGAACGGCTGACTAAAATAATCGAGCTGTTGATCCAGAGACATCCTCGGTCGGCTGATGTCTTGCTGGGGGTTGTACCTCCTCCGACCGACGATGAGTGGCTGGAGATGCTTCGCTCTTCTCCTGATGATCTGGGTGTCCGGGTTCGGGCAGATCTATACACCGACAGGATACTCTCGGAGGTTATCAAACTGGATGAGATCCACCGGCTTATCGACGCTGCCGGTTGGGAGTCCATCACCGAGGCAGCCAGGGCGATAAAGGAGTTCTTCGCCGAGGACTGGAAGGTGTTTTGTCTCCATTGCCGCTTTGTTCGTGGAGAGTCCAGGATAAGCGACGCCTCTTCCCTCCAGAAAGTATCCCGCCGGGTGGGGCTATCTCCGAACACGGTATCTCGTAAACGTAAGGAGATACCGAGGAGGATAGCTCGTGACGCCCTCAGCGGGTTTCAGGCCGCCATGAAATGGTGACTATATAACGCTTCATACTTACTCTCTAGAAGCGTTGATATTGCATAATATCGGCGTATGATGATAACGTGAAAGTCAGCTCGGGAGTGCAGGCCCGACTTACTCGATAGAGGCCCTGGCGTGTGCTGGGGCCTTGTTTTTTTATAAGGAGGTGACCGCCGTGGCAAAGAAGAAACTCACAGCGAAACAGGCTGCCTTCGTGGAGGAGTATTTGATAGACCTGAACGCCACGGCGGCGGCTATCCGGGCAGGGTATGCCTCTAAGAGTGCCCGCAAGGTGGGGTCGAACCTGCTGACGCTGCCTCACGTCCAGGCGGCTATCCAAGAGGCTATGGCGGACCGTCGGGAGCGGGTTGAGGTGACGCAGGATCAGGTTGTGGCTGAACTGGCCCGAATAGCCTTTGGCAACCCTCGTGACGTTATGGAGTGGGGACCTGGCGGTGTACGCCTGAGGCCGAGTTCCGAGCTGACGCCCGACCAGGCGGCTATGGTTGCGGAGGTGTCGGAGACGACAAGCCAAAACGGCGGATCTCTCAAGCTCAAAATCCATGACAAGGTCAGGGCCCTTGAGCTCATCGGCAAGCACCTGGGGATGTTCGTGGAACGGTCCAAGATGGACGTGGAAGGGGGGTTGGAGGTCCGTGTAAGCTATGGCGATGAAAAGGGTAACGATTGAATTTAACTCGGTTTTCCGGGAGGTAAACCACTGCCGGAGGCGATATCGGGTACTGAAGGGCTCCGCTGGATCAGGGAAATCCGTCAATATCGCTCAGGACTACGTTTTAAAGCTAATGGACCCTCGTTACAAGGGGGCGAACCTGCTGGTCGTAAGGAAGGTGGAGGGGTCCAACAAAGACTCCACCTATGCCGAGCTTCTCGGGGCAATCTCTCGCACCTGTGGAGATAAAGCAGACCTGATCTGGGACACCACCACGAACCCTCTCCAGATGACCTGCCGGATCACCGGAAGTCGGGTCATTTTCCGGGGTATGAACGACGCCAGGCAGAGGGAGAAGGTCAAGTCCATCACCTTTCCAACCGGCAAGCTCACTTGGATCTGGATCGAGGAGGCTACGGAACTGGAGGAGTCGGACGTGGACATCCTGGACGACCGTCTAAGGGGTCTCCTGGATAACCCGAATCTCTACTATCAGATCACCTTCACCTTTAACCCGGTGAGTGCCTCCCACTGGATCAAGCGGAAATACTTCGACATCACCTCACCGGACATTTTCACCCACCATTCGACCTATCTGGACAACCGATTCATCGATGAGGCGTATCACCGCCGAATGGAGCTCCGTCAGGTCCAAGACCCCGACGGCTATCGGGTGTATGGGCTGGGTGAGTGGGGCGAGACCGGGGGCCTGATCCTCACCCATTACCTAGTGGAGGAGTTCTGCCGAGACCAGGGGCGTTTCGACTTTATGGTCCACTCCCAGGACTTCGGCTTCAACCATGCCAATGCGATCCTGACGGTGGGGTTCAAGGACGGCGAGCTCTATATCTGCGACGAGATCTACGTCTACGAGCACGACACTACGGAGATCATAGAGATAGCCCAAAAGAAGGGGCTCAGCAAAAGCCTCCGCATGTGGTGCGACTCCGCAGAGCCTGACAGGATAAAGATGTGGCATAAGGCAGGGTATAAGGCTATGGCCGTAAAGAAGGAGCCTGGGAGCGTCAGGGCGCAGATCGATTACCTGAAGGGGCTGAAGATCCATATACATCCCGATTGTCGCTGGACCTTGAAGGAGATCCAGGCGTGGCGATGGAGGAAGGACGGAAGAACCGGGCTCTATACCGACGAGCCGGTGGAGTTCTTCGACGACGCTATGGCGGCTTTAAGGTATAGCGTTGAGGATCTGCGGAGGAGAAGGGGTAAGGGTAAGCCTCGCTCCGGTGGTTCTCGAATAGCCCCAGGCCTTTTTGGGTAGAAAGGAGGTGTCTTTTTGGCAGAGGTAAAGGAGAAGTCTAAGGTCTTTGGGTTTGGGTATTCCGACTTGGCCATGCAGCTTATGAGCTCTATGGATCAGCCTGTGGCCAACCCAGACGTCCAGGCATCTCGGTATAAGGAGATGCTTAACGATGAGACTATAGGGACCGGCATGGAGTATCTGTGTTATTCCATCGTCGGCAAGATCAGGGGCTATACTCACCCGGATGAGAAAATAAAAGACCTGGTGGACAGCTGCCAGATGGCTCTGAGGGGGACGTTGGAGGAAGCCAGGCGAAGTCTTTTAGAGAACGGACTCGGATACGGATTCGGCGTATCCGAGTTTTCTCTTTTTGAGATGGATGGGGCTTGGGTGCTTTCATCCCTCCAGACATACGATCCTATGAGCATAAAGTTTATCTTCGGCAGAGGCGAGGATAACGCCGTTGAGATCTCTAAAGTGCGCCAGTCCGCAGGTGGTAAGGATATGGATATCCCGGTGGAGAAGTGCATGGTCTACCGCCATGGGACCGGGAGTAATCCTTACGGAAGATCTCGGCTTCGGCGATGCTGGCGATGGTATGCCTTCAAGAAGGCTGTGCCAAAGTTTTGGGCTGTGGCCCTTGAGCGATTTGGAATGCCCGCCCTTGTGGGGAAATCGGACGACACGGAGCAGATGGACAAGGTCCTCAGTGGGGCCTACGCAAAGGCTCACTTTGCCATAGGGGTAGACGACGATATATCCACCATCAACGGAGCCTCAAATACAGGGGTGGCTATGGGGACGGGCTATGAACAGGCCATCGCTTTTTGTAACAAGATGCTCTACAGGGCGATGTTCCTTCCGTCCCTCCTGGAAGGCGGAGAGGGCGGAGGATCTTACTCTCTTGGGGAGATCCACTGGCGAATGTTCAACGACGCTTGCCTCTGGCTTGCTCGCGAGCTTGCGGAGGCTGAGATAGAGCAGCTCTGGCGGCCGATTATCGAGTGGAATTTCGGCCCTCAAGAAAGCTATGGCGAGTTGGACGTGTCGGACTCAGGGACGCCAGGGGAGAAGAAGATTATGTCCGAGGTGTTCCTGAACGGCGTAAACGCCGGGTATCTCTTCCCCGACGAAGGGGATGCCGAATGGATGCGTGAGCGTCTTGGGTTCCCTGAAGAGCCGGAAGGTGGTGAGGCGATTTCATGGCGGTCCAGACTTTTAAGGAACAACTCGCCCGCTGGAAACGAGGAGAGCAAAACGACACCCTAGAAATAAGGGTAAAAGGGGTCAAGCGGACAGGCCGGACCCATGCCCGGCTATGGAAGCACATCACCGCCACGGTATGGCGGGATGTTAAGCCGTGGATCGACAAGATGGTTAGAGAGGGGCAAGATGGCAGCATCCCCATGGGAGGCGAGGGGCCGAAGCTGGAAACCTCCTTCATGAAGGGCATCCGTGATGCCGTTGAGCTGGGATATCGTCAAGGTGGCCAGCTGGTCCGGGAGCTTTCCAGGAAGGTGTTTCTTGCGGACGATTGGAATGCTGTACTCCCTGCGGAGGCTTTATCCTGGTTGGATCGTTATGTGCCTGAGCTCGCCAGGGTTTACGAGGTTGCCGTACTGGAGCAGGTTCGGGACGTTATATCCAGATCCTTGCGAGAGGGGCTTACGTTGAAGCGATCCACAAAGGAGCTAAAGGGCATAAACCGAGAGGTATCAGGTTTTGCCCGCCACCGGCTAGAATGCATCGCCAGGACCGAGGCCATGAGGGCCTACTCTATGGGCCATCTCCGATCCGCCATAGACTCTGAGGCGGTAGTCGGGTTTGAGTTCTCGGCGATCCTTGACGATAGAACCTCCGGGTCCTGCCAGACTAGGGAAGGGCTGATGTTTCGGATAGGAGATCCCAGGCTCCCTTTCAACACCCCACCGCTCCATCCGAACTGCCGGAGTGTGCTCATACCCTTATTAGCGATAGAGTTTCCGGGAGGGATACCGGACGATCCCAGGATAGATTCTCTGCCTGATACGTCGCAAAGGGATATCGACGTGGAGGCGGTTAGGAGTGTGCTGGGTGGAGATAAGCAGAGGTCGTCACGTTCAGAGTGGGTGATAAACCAGAAAAAGCAGAACCGCCACGTTTGGGGTAAGGATGAATATGACAGATACGTAGAAATTAGTGAAGAGCGTGGGGTAAAGCCTAGTCTATTGGCTATTCCAATGGAACAGTTACAGGATATAATTGATAAAAGACAGGGGGAATGGCAGAGGCTCTCAAAAAGCCAAGGCGAAAAGTGGAGGGTTATCCTTGATTTTCCAGTTGGAGAATATTTTAACCCAGAAACAAGGGAATATGTTGAAAGCTCTGTCCTCATCCTGACCCCCTCTAAGACTGGGGCTCATGCTTATCCTGCCCGTCCCATCAGTGAAATGAGGAAGAAGAAAGGAGACTCACCATGAAAATAGGGCCAGCGTTTGGCATGCCAGGGGAGAATAAGATGGTTACAGTAGTCTTGTCGAGTGGGGAGGTTTTGCGCTGTTCCCTTGATGAGATTTTTTTTGAAGAGGAGCTTTCCTTTTACGTTAAGCTGGAGACGGGAGAGTTCCGGGAGCTTCCGGAGAAAGATATAGTCCAAATAGATGGGCGTGAGATAACCATCGGGGGTGAGCTATGATGAAGCTTGAAACGAAAGAGCTTGTCTTGGTGGCGATATACACGGAGTATCAAAAAGATCTGCCTAAGATGGAGAGCATTAGTCCCGATTCTATCGGGATAGACCCACAGCTTTTTAACGTGGCGATCTGCAAACTCGACAATGAGGGGTATATCAGGGACGCCGTTATGGTTTTTGCCGGGGATGAAGCTTTCCCTGTAGTCGTCCGAACTTCTAAAGTGAAGATAACCAATACGGGGATTGAGTACATCGAGGGGCTCTTCGAGATAGAGAGATCTTCCCGTAGGTATGATAAGGTGCGCAAGGTGGCAGAAAAGCTGGTGGATAACGTTGCCTCCCAAGTCCTTATCGGTTACATAACCCAAGTTCTCGCAGGATTTTAAAGGAGCTGCTCCCTCATTTTGAGTGAGCGGCTTTTTTTTATTTGGCTAAGGAGGTCTTGAAAATGCCAGAGCTGGTAACGACACAGGCGGTTTCCCTTGCGGAGGAGCTATGGTACAACGCCCTGCCGATAGGGAAATTCTACGACCACAGGTATGGGGAGATAAACATAACGCCGGAGCTGGTGACAGGCTTGGCGGCAAACATGGGGAAGGCTCCATCATATCCTCCACCGGTCAAGATCGGCCACGGAGATGGAGCCCCAAGCCCAGGGGTAGTAAAGGAGGCGGTAGCAAAAGCGGATGGTCTGTATCTCCGTATGGAGGTGGACGACAAGGCGGCCAAAGAGATAAAGGACGGGCGGTATCGGTATATGAGTGCCGAGTACAGCCCGGATTACCTGGACAAGATTACGGGCAAGAAGATAGGGGCTGCACTCCTGGGCGTTGCGTTGGTAAACCAACCGGCTCACCCTGGAGTGAAGCCCCTTTTTTTGAGCGACAGCGGATCGTGGACCCAGGACAAGGAATCAGAGAAAGGCGGTAAGGACATGGACCCGGAGAAGTTAAAGGAGCTAGAGGCAAAAATAGCGGCGTTGGAGTCGGAGAAAAAAGAGCTGGCTGACAAGGCAGAAGAGGCTAAGAAGCTGGCCGATGGAGCTGTCGAGGAAGCCACGAAGTTGAAGAGGGAGCGGCATGAGGCAGAGGTCAAAGCCTTTTGCGATGACTGGGCGGCTAAGGGGGTTCCTCCGGTCGTTGTGGACAAGATAAAGCCGGTCCTGTTGGCTGATGGCGGTGGGGTTATCAAGCTCTCTGACGCCAAGGAGACGGATATCAAAACCTTGCTCGGCGATATCTTTGAGGCTATTCCCAAAGTGTCCCTGAGGGCTTTAGGCGACCCAACGGCTGAGAAGCAAATCGACGCTATAAAACTAGGCGACGACATAGCGGCCTGTGCGAATGGGCCCGATGAAGGAGGTAAGTAATTATGGGAGCTCCTAAATATGGTCTTGTTGGCGAGGCCCCACAGATAAGGTCTCTTGTCGTTGGGGTGCTCGATGCGGCGATAAGGACGGTAAGGGTCGTCAAAAACGGAGGGGCGACGAAGGCCGCCTACTCCAAAGGGACTCTTGTCTGCAGAGGGAGCGACGGCAAGTATGCTCTCTTGACCGGGGCTAACCTGGATACCGCGGTAGCGGCTTTCCCTGGACAGACCTTCGGGGTTTTAGATGAGGATATCGTCGTTGAAGCCACGTCGGAAGAGACCGCTCAGGTGGTCCTAAAGGGAGAGATCGCCAGGGATATGGTCATCCTGGAGGCTACCGCTTTCGAGGATCTCGATGCCACGGTTAGGGCAAAGGTCGAGAATTTGCTTACCGGATCTGGGCTCATTCCCAGAGCGGTCAAAAGATAGGAGGCATGACAGATGGATCCGCTTGATCTCTACACACCAGCGACATTGACCCACTCTATAAACAGGATAAAGCCTGAGAACCTCTACCTTACAAAGGTGCTCGGGCAGGGGACCTCCATTAAGGCCCCGACGGAAGCCGCTATGTTCGATCTCGAGCATGGTAGGCGTGATATGGCTCCGATGGGGCACAACGGCGATCCTGCGGCTAAGGTCGATCTGGCCGAGGGCTACAAGACCTACACCGTCACTCCTCCTCAGATCTTTTTGGAGGACAAGATCAAGGCTTCAGAGGTGGCCGGTCGGAGAATGGCTGGGCAGTCTCCCCTTACCGTTGGCTCCGGGAACAGCGATGGGGTGGTAGCAGCTTTCAACGACATGATCGCCAAGAAACAGCAGAACCTGAAGAGGGCTATCTCTAGGCGAGTGGAATGGATGTTCTCCCAGATCTTGGGGACTGGCAAGATCGAGTATATGGAAGACTCCAATGGGCGGCCTTTCTCCCTCGATTTCGGAGTTCCCGCAGGCAACAAGTTCTCTATATCGGAGAAATGGGATGCTTCGTCCAGTGCTGGCGATCCTATCGTCCAGTTCCCTCAGCTTCAGCGGACCTTCGCTGAGCAAAATGGAGTAAATCCAACCGTGATTCTTGCGGGAAGAGGAGCGGCCGATGCTTTCCGGGGGAACCCCAACGTTAAGAGCTGGCTCAAGAGTGCCGGTGTCCAGATGCTCCAGATCAGCCAGGGTAACAAGGAGGATCTGGTGACCCCGATCGCACAGATTCCTGGGGTGGGGACGATGGTGGAGTATTCAGCTACCTACCCTGCCGACGGGACCGGAGTAGCCACGCCATACATTCCCGAGGACTGCGTTATATTGACCCATCCGTCTCTGTGGGAGATGCATTACGGGGCTATCAGCGACTTTGACCTTGGTGAAAATCCTCTGGCCATGGTCGAGCTGTACAGCAAGATAAAAGTCTCTCCTGATGGCAAGACAAAGAGCCTCTTCGCTGAGTCTCATCCTCTGCCGGTCCTGACCAGCGATACAGGGATAATGGTCGTCAAGGTTATCGGCTAGGGCGATGTACTGCACGGCGGAGGATATCAGGGGGGAGCTGTATCTCCCCTCCATCAAGCAGATGGAGACACGCTTTGGCACAGGGTTTGACGCTTTTCTGGAGGGTCATGCCGTTAAGGCGGAGGACTACATAAACGCTCAACTGGCGGGGCGTTTCCCGGTCCCCTTTCAGACCCCTCCGTACCTTGGAGACCCTAGAAGGAACATACCTGCAAGACCTTACCTCGGCGTCTCAGATCGAGGCATGAGGGTAATTGTGGCGATGATAAACCAGGCAGAAAGAGCTGGTAAGTGATGATCTTTGGGGCGATGGAGTACCTTACCCAAGGGATAGAGGCAGTGCCGGGGCTTTCGGATTTTGTCAAAGACAAGACCGGGAGCCCTCTTTTTGTGACGTCCAACGCCAGGGCGGCGACGGCTCCCTGTGCCCTGATCTCGGCATCTAGCTGTAAGTACGCTGTTAACATGGGCAGAGGCACTGCGGAGTTCCTGGTCGCCTTTGTCCTGCCTCTTTTCGACGACGACGCCAGGGGAACCGCTCTGGAGTTCGCCGACTTGGTTGGCACTCAGCTTTACTTTTCCGCAGGACGTGGAGCCCATGGGCACAGGATCACCAGCGTGACTATGGTTGGAATGGAAGAAGACCCGGAGAGACAAGGCTTGTGGATAGTTACTTTCTCCGTGGCGATTGATAGGTAGGAAGGAGAATAAGAATGGCAAACGTAAAGAACGTAAACGATATTCTGATAGGGACAGGGAAAGTCTTCCTCAATGGCTTCCGATGGCTGTCAAGACACATAGTGCTTTCCGCTGGCTTCAATCGGTTGCTCGGAGATGGTCGATCGGCACCAGGACGCCCGTCTTCTTTTACATCGCCTCCTAGGGTCCAACGCTGATAGGTCCTGATGTTGATTTCTAAAACCTGACAGGCCCTGAAGAGACGAGCTCCGTTGGTATGGGCTTCTTTGATCAGCTCAACTGCTTTACGGCGATCCGAGGCCCTGATCATTCTTCCTCTTCGTCCCCCCAGATCGCCTGGGCTTTTTTTCTGAATACCAGAAGGGCTGCCGCTTCTGCCAAAGCCTTTTCCTTGCGACGGAGCTCCTTTTCAAGCTCCTGGTACTTTTTCTTCGATACACCGGCCTCTTGTTGGCTTTTATCGTAACCAATCGCCTGTCCTACCGCGGCCTTGATACAGGCGTTACGCCATGCCTTGATGTCCTCCGGGTATAGGCCTTTAGAACGACAATATTCGCTACGCTCAGACTCGTTGAGACCGTATGTCTCCAATACGATCTGGAGCCTATCCTCCCCATTCCAGCGACTTATCTGCGCTTCGTTACACGGGGCTGCTGCTCCTACGACTTGGGCCTCTTTTTTCCATTTGCGGAGCGTGGTTTTCGTTACTCCCGTCTCTTCTGAGAGTTCCGATATCGACCTGTTCTCCGGAGGCAATATCTTCCGAATTGCCGATTCTTTAAACTCCTGGCTGTAGCGTATCATCTATCGCACCCCCTTGATCTATTACTCTACCACCTCAGGGAGACGCGACATATATCCTGACACATAGTG
>NZ_FXBB01000058.1 GCF_900177735.1 Dethiosulfovibrio salsuginis
TGCGTTACTTTTTGATGGATGAGGGCAGATACGACGACAGCAGATTGCAGATGCCTCGAAACCTGGTTGCGGCACTTATCAGGATGGAGAACAGCCGCTCCCACCAGGACCTTCGCCTAGTCATAAGAGAGTTAATCGACTGGCTCCAACTACCGGAACACACGAAAATTCGGAGATCCTTCACTGTTTTTCTTCGAGGGGTGTTGCTCCCCAAGAGGATTCCGGACAAGGACTTCTCAACCTACGAGGATCTACTGGAGGTGGACACCATGCTTGCGGAAAAGGTAAGAGACTGGACCAGGGCCTGGGAAAAAGAGGGCCTTCGTAAAGGCATACACAGAGGACGCAGAGAGGGTCTTGAAAGAGGCCTACAGAGAGGGATAAAGCAAGGCAAACAGGAAGGCAGACAGGAAGGCAGACAGCAAGGCAAACAGGAAGGCAGACAGGAAGGGGTCATTCAGGCGGTTATCAAGATGCTTGAGAAAAACACAGATCCCCAAACTATCTCTAACCTGCTTGACCTGCCCCTGGAGAAGGTCAAAGACATCTCGGACAACCGGGAAGTATACGCCGCCGAACTGGAGAGCTAAGATAGGGCCTGCCGAAACCTGGGCAGGCTCTCTCTTAGCTGCCCTCAAGGATCTCCCCTGATCGGCTGAGCCGGTGTCGGCTCTCAGGTCTATTACCAGTAAAGAGGCTTTCCCTGCTACAATTCCCATAAAACAGGAGGTGGAATGGCGTTATGATCGTATATGCTGTGTGGAACAACAAAGGTGGAGTTGTAAAAAGCTACCTGACATTCCAGCTAGCCTCGGAATATGCTAAAAACCACCGGTCTAAAAAGGTGCTCGTGATAGACCTGTGCCCTCAGTCTAACTCTTCTCTGACTTTCCTCGGGGGCATCGTCAACCAAGGAGACGAAAATCTATCCGATATACAGAAAGCTGCGCCGAGAAAAACCATCGCAGGATATATCCAGCATCGAATCAAAAGCCCCTATATATCGCCTAAAACAGGAAGTGAATTTCCGATACAGGTCTGTAACTACAACGACTACATACCGGAAAACCTGTTTCTCGTCCCAGGAGACGAGCAGCTAGAGGCACTGACTTCAAGGGTTTTTGGAGCGTCCACCATAGGACCTGAGGACGCGTGGAGGATCGTTCACCTATGGATAAAAAACCTCATCGATGACATAGCCGACTCCTGGAACACCGATGACATATGTGTCTTTATCGACTGTAATCCCAGCTTTTCCATATATACCGAGCTGGCTCTAACCGCTGCGGACAGACTTCTAATACCCTTCTCCGTAGACGGAGCCTCCAAACGCTCCATAAAAACTCTACTATCTTTGGTCTATGGCCAAAGACGGCATGAGCAGGACGTACAGACCGAATTTTATCTTAACTTATTGAAGTATAGGATGGAATTGCCCAAAATATACATGTATATAGGTAACAGGCTAACTCAGATGAACAAAACATCCGCATCAGCGTTCAAAACGGTCGTCAACGAAATAGGAGAGGAACTTTGGGAAACCTGGCAGGGGAATCCTAATATTTTTTTCATTCATCCTGCGGGAACCCCTATACCAAGCAATAAAAAATCTTTCCAGAAAATGTTCCAGTTCGAGATCAACGATGCAAACTCCGCCTCGGTGGTCTCCGGTGCCTGTGGAATACCGATATCGGTTCTGCCAAGTGGTCCTAGAACCATACTGGGAAACAAAATCATGGTGAACATCAGCCAGTTGGAAAAGCAAATTCCCAACATCAAAGACCTGACCGATCAGCTCTAGCGATAACCTCGCCCCAGACCATCTCCAACCTGATCGCCCACACCAAATCGGTCGATTTGCCCCTTGACCAAAGCGGTTATGAGTAGTATTTTGACTCATGTAAAACCTAAAATATATGCGATGCCTTAAGGAGGCTTTCTCTTGCCTAAAGTCCTATCCCTCGTAGGGGCCAGACCCCAATTCGTCAAAGAAGCCATGATCTACAGATTTATGGCGACGGACACGCAGCGGAGAGGATCCTATCGACTATCGCGCAGGCTCTCCTGTAGAATAGACAGACCGATCGTAACGAAACTGTTTTGGCATTCACCACTATATTCATAACAATAGATATGAAGGGAGCGCTCCCTAGGATGAACTACCTAATCACCGGCGGAGCCGGATTTATAGGAAGCAACCTGGTTCACCTGCTTGTGGAACAGGGACATAACGTAACGGTGCTCGACTTACTGACCTACGCGGGAAACCTGGACTCCCTGGCGGACCTCGAGGGCGAGGATAACTACACCTTCATAAAAGGCGACATCGCCGATGGTCCTCTGGTATCCCATATCCTCAAAGGCAGAGAAATCGAGGGCGTATTCAACCTGGCGGCGGAAAGCCACGTGGACCGGTCCATCGACGGACCGGCGGAGTTCATAAAGACCAACGTCATGGGAACCTTCGTCCTGTTAGAGACCGTCAGATCCTACTGGAATGGCCTCTCTACAGAGGCCAAAGAGGCCTTTAGGTTCCTCCACGTCTCCACCGACGAAGTTTACGGCTCTTTAGGGGACACCGGCCTCTTCACCGAGACCACCGCCTACGCCCCTAACTCGCCCTACTCTGCGTCCAAAGCGTCGTCGGACCACCTGGTCAGGGCCTACCACCACACATACGGCCTGCCCACGGTAACCACCAACTGCTCCAACAACTACGGCCCCTACCAGTTTCCCGAAAAGCTCATCCCTCTGGTGATCCACAACGCCCTTGGGGGAAAGGACCTGCCTATCTACGGAGACGGCTCAAACGTCAGGGACTGGCTCTACGTCATGGACCACTGCAAAGCCCTTGCCACCGCCATGGAAAAAGGCGCACCAGGGGAGACCTACAATGTAGGGGGTAACAGCGAAAGGACCAACCTAACCATAGTCCACACCCTATGCGACCTTCTGGACTCAAAAAGGCCGAAAGCCGACGGAAGCTACAGGGACCAGATAACCTTCGTCAAGGACAGGCCAGGCCACGACAAACGGTACGCCATAGACGCATCGAAGATAAAAAAGGCACTAGGCTGGACCCCCGAGGAGACCTTCGACACCGGCATGGAAAAAACGGTCAACTGGTATCTGGACAACCAGGAGTGGGTAAACAGGGTAACCGACGGATCCTACAGGATGGAACGGCTGGGATTGGGGGATGTAGATTGAAGATATACTCCGCCCAAACCATAAAAAACCCCGCTGACTCGGACGACCTGCTCTGTGTATGGGAGACGGGCAAACAGATACCTTTCGACGTAAAACGGATATACCATATCGGCAACGTCAAGGCCGGAACCGTCAGAGGACACCACGCCCATAAAAAGCTGGAACAGATCCTCCTCTGCCCCTACGGCTCGATAGAGGTCGCTCTGGACGACGGCACGGAGGTAAAAAACTGCCTTCTGGATTCGCCGGACAAAGGGCTCTACGTCGGACCTGGAGTATGGCATACCATGAAGTGGATAGAATCAGGCTCTTTATTGCTTGTAATGGCTTCCAACTTTTACGTAGAGGAGGATTATATCCGTAATTATGGCAAATTCAAAGAAAAGTTTCCTGGAGAGACTAGTTAAGGCTATCAAAAATCCTAGACTCGTGATCCCTTGGATTGTCACAAAAACAACCATTGGTTTTAACTATGCAAGGGTTTTGATTTATAAATCCATGGGGTCGATGAGGCTTGTTTTGGGAAGAAATATCGCTTTTTACCAGCGGACATACATTACAGGACTTGGTTCCATAAAAATAGGCGATAAATGTATATTTGGCGTGCCTAGCGGGGGAGGATTCCGGTCCAGCGACTGTGAAATTCAGGCTAGATATGAAAACTCAAAAATTTTTCTAGGTAGGAATATAGCTTCCAACAATGGTTTAGTTATCATCGCCACAGACAGTATCACGATTGGAGATGACTGCCTTTTTGGAAGGAACCTACAAATCAGTGATTGTGATGGGCATGGCTTGGAGCCTGCAAAGAGAAGACTCTGTAGGGGATTATCTAGCCCTGTCGTGATAGGCAAGAATGTCTGGTTTGGCAATAACGTTACAGTTCTTAAAGGGACTATTATCGGTGATAATTGCGTCGTTGGCGCGGGATCTATTTTAACTGGTAAGCATTTCCCTCCTAACGTCATAATAGCTGGAAATCCAGCCAAGATAATAAAGGAGTTGCCTGTAAATGATACCTTCCAATAAACTAGCCCCTCTATACGAACGGCACAAGGCAGAATACGACTCCGCTGCGATCAGGGCAATGGAGTCTGGGTGGTATATCCTCGGTCAGGAGCTATCGGCCTTCGAGGCGGAATTTGCCGACTACGTTGGCTCCTCCCACTGCATCGGGCTCAACTCGGGCCTGGATGCCCTGATACTCGCCATAAGGGCCCTGGACATAGGCCCAGGGGACGAGGTTATAGTTCAGGCAAACACCTACATCGCCACGGTCTTAGCCATAACGGAAAACCGGGCGACTCCGGTATTTGTGGAGCCCGATGGATACCACGGAATAGACCCAGACAAGCTCGAACAGGCCATAACGGAAAAGACAAAAGCCATAATGGCGGTACACCTCTACGGCCTTCCCTGTAACATGGACTCTATCGTGGAAATAGCCAACAGGAGGAACATACCTGTAATAGAGGACTGTGCCCAGTCTCACGGAGCGACCTGGAAAGGACGCAAAACCGGAACCTTCGGAACCATAAACTGCTTTAGCTTCTTTCCGACCAAAAACCTGGGAGCCTTCGGCGACGCCGGAGCCATCGTCACCGACGACATGGGGCTGGCGGATAAGGTGAAAACCCTCCGAAACTACGGCAGCAAAAAGAAATATTACAACGACGTCTGTGGGGTGAACTCCCGTCTGGACGAAATCCAGGCTGCACTCCTTCGGGTCAGGCTAAAATATCTGGACGAAACCCTGAATGAAAGGGCCTCTATAGCGGAATACTACCTGAGCAACATCGACTCCTCGGTGGTAACCCTGCCCTCCATACGTCCCGAAGCCTCCCACGTCTGGCACCTCTTCGTGGTGGAGAGCCAAAATAGAGACGACCTCCAGGCCCACCTCGAGGCGAGGGGAATCCAGACCCAGATCCACTATCCCGTTCCGCCTCACCTCTCCGGTGCCTACGGCCACCTGGGATACAAAGTCGGCGACTACCCCATAACGGAGGGCCTGGCTAACTCGGTTCTCAGCCTTCCCCTCTACAACTGCATGACCGACGACGAAATGAGAGAAGTATGTGCTGCGGTAAACGAATTTGGAGGAATGAGAAGATGAAAGGCGTAATCCTAGCGGGAGGGAAGGGCACCAGGCTCTATCCTCTGACAAAAACCATAAACAAACATCTCCTGCCCGTAGGCCCGGAGCCTATGATCTACAACCCCATAAGGAACATGATGGTCTGTGGGATAAAAGACGTCAGGATAGTCACCAGCTCCGAGCACATGGGACAGATGGTCGGAGCCCTGGGAAGCGGCTCCGACTTTGGGCTCAACTTCTCCTACAGCGTTCAGGACGAAGCCAAAGGAATCGCCGACGCCCTTCGCCTTGCGGAAGACTTCGTCGGAGACGACTCGGTTTTAGTCCTCCTGGGAGACAACGTCTTTGAAGAACCTATCGGCTATCTGGTCGAAAACTACATGACAAAGCAAAAGTGCTCCGGCGCCAGGGTCCTATTGGTGGAGGTCGCCGACCCTGAGAGGTTCGGCGTGGCGGCTCTGGACGAACAGAACGTGGTGGAGATCCAGGAAAAACCCGAATGCCCAAAGAGCAACTACGCCGTAGTAGGAGCTTACGTCTACGATAAAAGGGTCTTCGACGTCATAAAACACACAAAACCATCGGCGCGAGGAGAATACGAGATAACCAGCGTCAACAACCGCTATATCGAGCTAGGAGCCCTTCAGTACGACTTCGTCTCCGGTGGCCGCTGGATGGACACCGGAACCTTCGAGTCCTACTACGACGCAAACCGCATAATGTTCGAAAAACATCGCAGAGAGATGGGAATAGACTAAACCGTGTCCAGAACCCGTCTTTTTATAGAAAACTTCCTGATCTACGGAGTGGGAAACGTCCTCACAAAAATAGTTCCATTTCTGATGCTGCCGGTGTTGACCCGAATCATAACCGACCCGGCGGTGTTCGGGATTTTCGATATCTACACCATCATCATCCGTTTCGGTGTTCCTATGGCGATTCTGGGCAGCTACGACGCCATGTTTCGGCTCTACTTTGACGGAGAGGACCAGTCTTTTCGTAAACAGATTTGCTCAAGCTCATTGTCCATAGTGGCAGTCTCCGGGTGCTTAGTACTTCTCGTCGCCTTATTCCTTTGGCTCTATGGCTACTCACCATGGCAGGGCAAATACAGTTGGCTAGTCCTCTGTGCTGGTCTGGTTATATCGTCACAAACAATAAAGAGAGTTATTGAAGCCCCTACCAGGATGGAAAACAAACGTAGAACCATCATAATCCTTTCCCTACTGGGGCCTATAATCTACTACGCCATAGCCATGGGGTTGGCGTTGAGAAACTATCCCCTTCAGGGACTTGTAGCGGGAAACCTCCTCAGCGGAATCGTCGTTTTGGTCCTCTATGGTTGGCTGAACAGATCTTACTTCACTCTAAAGGGTGTAAATAAGGGTCACGTCAAAGAACTATTAAAGATAGGGATTCCTCTTACCCCTAACTTCCTTGTCTACTGGATTTTCACCTCCTGCGACAGGTTTATGATAGGCCACTACCTGGGGATGGAGTCGGTTGGTCTTTATGGGGTTGGAGCCAGACTATCGGCAATAAGTCAGGGAATATATATGGCCTTTGCTGGAGGATGGCAGTATTTTGCCTTCTCCACCATGAAGGACTCAGACCACACCGAACTTATGTCCAGGGTATTTGAGGTTCTAGGGGTCCTTTCGATAATAAGCCTTCTCGTGCTTCTGCCCTTCGTGGACTGGATTTTCTCCTTCATGGTGGCAGAGGGGTATCGAGGGGCTTCGGTGGTATTCCCCTACCTCTATATATCGCCTCTGATACTCATGCTCTCACAGATAGCAGGAACCCAGCTTCAGGTGGTCAAAAAAAACTATATAAGCACTGTAAACCGTTTTGCCGGAGCTGTAGTAAACGTAGTTTTGAACTTTATCCTCATCCCAAAATGGGGAATCGCAGGGGCGGCTGTGGCGACTTTTCTGGGCTACTTGGTAATGATAGTGGCGATGGTTAAGGTCGTTTCTAAAATGGGAAAATTTACCGTGAGCTGGAAGTTTATATTTATAGTCCTTCTCAGCATCTGCTATATCCCGATATCTTTGAAACTCGATAATGTCTTTATGTCGTTAGGCTCCTTTGTAATTGTCTCGGTTGTTTTGTGGGCTTATAGGTCGGATTTGGTTTTGTTTGTCTCTAGAGGGAACCTCTAGTAATCCCATATTTAGCGGTCTGAGCAGACAAAAAAAGCCACAGCCCAGAAACAGCGACGAATCAGGCTAAATCAGCGTTAAAGTGAGCCTCTGTTATCGCTCCGGTTCCCTGAACAAATCGGCTTTTACCGTCATTTGGGTACAGAACATAGAGCTCCTGACTTCATCATCAGGAACGAGAATCGAACGATATTATAGGCTAGGTTTCTCAGTCCTATAGCGGTTGAAGCTCTGGCTTTCCCGATAGTTCGAACTATCAGGTTACCGGTCTTCATGGCTTGAGCTCCGAAGACGTGCTCTACCCTGCTTCGGACTTTGGACCTTGTTCTGTTCCCCTGTCTCTCCCACCATGTGATGGGTTTGCCCCTGTATCCTTTCCGTTGGATTTTCGGTCTGTAGCCTTGTTCCTCAAGCCAGGTGATTTTCTCGTGGCTTCTATAAGCTGAGTCGGCATAAACATCCTTGCTACTGTTACTGGGATCGATGAGTTCCTCGAATACGTTGCTGTCATGGACAGATGCCTCGGTTACGCTGTATTTACGGATAATCTTGTTTTGAGAGTCGATCTCTATGTGGTTCTTGTAGCCGAAGAAGCTTTTGCCGTTTTTCTTCGTCCACCTGGCGTCGGTGTCTTTTTGAGATCTCTTGTTCTTGGGCCAGTCCTCCGGTGGTTCTCCGTCCTTGATCTTGCGGTTTTCATCCCGTTTGTTTCTCTGGATCGGAACCCTCACGATAGAGGCGTCCACTATCTGGCCTTTTTTTGCCTCGAAGCCACTTTTACGGATATGATCGTCGAAAAGATCGAACAGAGGCTTCATCAGTTTTGCCTTGGTCAACTGCTCCCTAAAAAGCCATATAGTCTTGGCATCGGGAACTTTTGCTTCCAGGGAGAGACCGAGAAAGCGCCTGAAGGAAAGCCTGTCCCGGACCTGAAATTCCATGGCGTCGTCGGACAGATTGTACAGTGCCTGGAGCACCAGGATCTTGAACATGAGAAGAGGAGGAAAGGGCTTTCTTCCTCCTAGGGAATCCTTCTGTCTGAGTCCTTCCCGGAAGTCCTTCAACGGCTGTTCGAAGATTGACCAATCCACCGCTTCTTCTATTCGTACCAGTGGATCGTTCACCTTTTCAAGGCTATCATAGGCAATTTCTTCCGCAAAGAGGCTCCGTTGTTTCAAGGGGATCCCATCCCTTCTCGAGAGTTTTTTGGTTATAACCGATATTTTACCATCCTAATCTAAAGAGGGGTATTCTTCCTGCTAGTTGGGAGGGTTTTTAGAGGTGCCCTAGAAAAAAAATTTGATTTAGGGGGATGTTTTATGCAAAAAAAATTACTTATTATCGGAGGCGAGGGAAACGGTGGGGTTGTTGCCTCTTGCATAGAAGACATGACCCATAGGTATGATGTTAATGAATGGCATATAGCGGGTTTTATAAATGATTACACAGACAGCGTACTCGAATATCCTGTTGTTGGAAAGACAGATGACATTGCACGTTTTGTTAATGAAGGGTTCTTTTTTTCCTTTGCGGTTCATCCCATAGAAAAGGGGTTAGTGCGAGACCGTCTTTTCAAAAAAATGACTATTCCCGAAAGGCAGCTCGCAACTATTGTTCATCCATCCTCTTTTATCGCTCAAACTGCAACGATATCTTCAGGGGCTTTTATTATGAGTGGCTGCTATATTGGGCATCATACTAGCATAGGAAAATCTGCTTTTATAAAGGCTAATTGTTCAGTTTTTCATCACTCTAAAGTAGGAGACCTGGCCCATATTGTGAATGGCTCTACAATTGGATCCTATACAGAAGTAGGAAGGGCTTCTGATGTGTGTATGGCTTCAACCGTATTAACTAAGGTGAAGATAGGAGACTTTTCCGTCTTAGGTGCTAAATCTCTAGCTACGAGGGATATCGCTGACAGAGAGGTTCACGTGGGAACTCCTGCGAAATATTTTAGACATGTAGAATGATAACGTGCTTGTAACTATTCAGTCCCCCTGCCGATTTAGGTCCTAAA
>NZ_FXBB01000059.1 GCF_900177735.1 Dethiosulfovibrio salsuginis
AGCGTTAGCAAGAGCCAGGCTATCGACCTCTCTCAGCCATTCAAACTCTTTTATAGATAAAACGGACACAGCCGAAACACCTGGCAAAATAGCTTTTTTGCTCCATATTAGGATATATACGATATTTATAGGCTCTTAGCATGATCTCACCTCGCTTTTGCCCTACTGAATGGTTATTTGTGTCTAGCAGCATCTTCATAACACTACTTATAGCCTACACCACTGAGTAGATAAAAACAAGATTTATCGCCTATTGGCGACAAGCTATCCATCCCCACCTTTCGCCTTTGGCTTAGAAGATGGGGAATTCCGCTTGACCTGTTAAAACAGGGACAGTGCGACTTTTACTACCACCTTGTGGACCGGAGCAGGATCGCCCCAGGCCCGGAGTGGACAGTGGAGGTCCGAGGGAAAGAACACCGCGTAGGAGCCGGAGGACATATGGATCCAGCAGGGAGATTGAGGGACGGGAAAGAAGAAACAATCCTCCCCCTCTTTTGAGAGATAGTCTCTGACACCGTCGTCGGGGGCCCAGCCTATAAGCTCGTCCCCACCGATTACGTACTGAATGTCGGCGTACCGCTTGTGGGCCTCCCAACGGCCATCGGCCACAGGGGCGGTCTGAGAGCTTGAAAATATAGCGAAAAGGTCGTCGCCATCTATGTCCACCCGCCCCATCGGCTGGGAGCCCAAGTCGGTCTCCGCCAAAAAGGAAAGCCCTCTCACTATAGGAGACGGTAGATAGACCCTGTCGAAATCAAAGGAAATCCTATTGCTGCATATCATAATGTAAACCCTCGCTCCGTCGATTAGATTTTGTGGCCATCCTTGACCTAGCCTATTTCCACCCTGTCCCTTCCCAGCTCCTTAGCCCTGTACATCGCCTGATCGGCCCTGGCTATGATCTGGTCGATAGAGATATCGTCGGGGGATAGCTGGGTGATCCCTATACTGACGGTGAAGGATACGGCTCCCTCGTCGGTTGGGGTGGTTCGTTTTTTGATGGTCTGCCTTAGCCTCTCGGCAAAGTGACCCGCCCCTTCCACCGAGGTCTCGCTCAGGAAGATGAGAAACTCCTCTCCTCCGATTCTGCCGGGAAGGTCTCCCTCCCTTACGACACTGGAGAGGAGCTCCCCTAAGCCAGCCAGCACCTGATCTCCCACGTTGTGGCCGTAGTTATCGTTTATGTTCTTGAATCGATCTATATCCAGCAGGAGCAACGATCCCACCCCTCTGTAGCGACGGATTCTGGCGACCTCGATCTTGAGACGCTCCATAAAGCTCCTTCTGTTGGCCAGGCCGGTTAGAAAGTCGGTCGTGGCCTCCACGGTGAGGGCCTTCTCGACCCGCTCCCTTCGGGCTATCTCCTCTTTTAGGCCGTTCATAGCGGAGTGCATTCTGGCCGCCATGCGATTGAAGGACTCTATGATCAGAGAGACCTCCTTAAACTGGGAAGAGAAAACCAGAGGATCGGTCTTGCTGTCTTTGCTCATAGCGGAGATCGCGCCCTCCAAAAGGGACATAGGCACGATAAAAAATCTGGCTACGACCATTCCAAGAAGGACGGCGAAGAGAACAAGACCCAACGTCAGGGATATAAAGCTCCCTCTGTCGGCAATTATGCCGGGAGCCAGATCCCTTTCCGGTATTACGACGGCGACAACCCAATCTATTCCCCTGTCGTCGATAAAGGGAGTTACCTGAAGGTACATTTTATTTGCATTGAATTTAAAATCAAACAGGTCTATACCCTTTATGCTACCCCAACCACCGGAGCTCTCGACGGTCCTCGCCGCCTCCTGGACCGCAGGATGAGGGTAGGTAAGGGCGGTATGGCGATCCACTGGAACCCCATCCCTGGAGGGAGTCAGTATGGGAAGGCTTTCCGAGGAGGCTATTAGCCTGCCCGCTCTGTCCACTATGAAGGAAATCCCCGAACCACCACCGCCTATGGAGCGGAGGAAAGAGGAGACACGGGACAGGGATAGGTCGGTAGCCATTACACCTACAGGCTTACCGTCGACGTATACGGGGTAACTGGCTGAAATGGCCATATCGTGGCCGGAGAAAAGGACATAGACTTCGCTCCAGAAGGGGGCCCCGGTCTCAAGGGCCTTTATGAACCACGGCCTGGTACGAGCGTCGAAGCCCGGGAAGGACGACAGAAGCTCTCCCCTATTACCCCGATCATCGAGGGCTATTTTTTTGAAAGTTCCAGCCTTAAAACCCTCGGTCTCTATAACGTATTTCCTATCCGAGTCCTCCCTGCCGCTGTTGATCAGACCGCCCTCCATGTTCCCGAAGTAAACGCTGGAGACGGTGGGATAGAGCTCTATCTCCCTCTTGAAAAGCTCCTCCAGGGCAATAGGGTCATCGGGGCTCAACCTGCCCTGCTCCATGAGGGAGACGTTTATGCCGTTTATAACCATAGGGTGGGATAGAAAATCCTTGAGGTATTCCTTTATCTTGGAGGTTGTATCCGATCGGATCTGACGGGCAAAACGGTCCACCGTCCTGTGGCCTACCCTGTAGACCACAAAGCCAGCGACACCGGAGGAAAACAGACATACCGCTATAAAGGCCCCTATAATCGTCCTGTGAAGGGACATACCCTTTGTCTTGAAAATCATGGTCCCCCTCCTTCCCTATTCTGGTTAGTTTATCGGCCTACAGGGCCAAAATTCTTATGACCATAGGGACATTCATAAGTATAGAGCTTTTTCCCCATCAAGGGAACCGGACCTGAGATATGGGCACATCTAAAAACTCACCTTTGAGTCCCCTCGGAGAGACCGTCCCGCCTGCGCCCTGGCCCAATCGTATACTCGACCTGCCTGTTTCGTGCAAACCGCCTCGGAGGGCACGTCCTGTGCCCCCTCGGCTTGGGGCGACGTCCTGTCGCCCCATTCGTACTACACGACGGCAGGTCGAGTATACGGGCTCAAATGGGCTACGTCGGAACGGTCTCTCCGAGGATTAGAGTTTTTAGAGGTGCCCATATATTATCAGGGCAAAAAGCCCCATGCTCCCGGCTTGACGGGGCATGGGGCTTCTGGTTTAAGAGCTTAACAGATCGTTCCGCCGACCTTTTTGTGGTCCTCGTCCACGGTAACAGCGGCAGCCAAGGCGGCCTCCAGACCACCGACTATACAGTCCAGGGACATGCTGGGCTGTCCGCCTAACCTGGCGGCCTGTTCGGGCAGATAGGGTATGTGGATAAACCCTCCCTTTCTGCGGTTGCCCTCCTGGGCCAGAATGTGCATGAGGCCGTAGAACACGTGGTTGCAGACGAAGGTTCCGGCGGAGTTTGAGACCGATGCCGGAACGCCCGCCTCCTTCATAGCCGATACCATGGCCTTTATGGGGAGGGTGGACCAGTAGGCCGTCGGCCCCTCGGTCTCTATGGCCTCGTCCACTGGCTGGTTGCCGTCGTTGTCCTTTATGCGGTAGTCGTCCACGTTGATGGCGACCCTCTCAGGGGTTATGTCGAACCGTCCCCCTGCCTGACCTATGGAGATCACGATATCGGGATCCAGCTTAGCGATAGCCCCCTTCAGCACCTCCAGGGATCTCCAACGGGCCGTGGGCAGCTCGCACACCGAGACTGAAGCCCCGGCAACGGTCCGACCATCCAGACTCTTGACCGCCTCCAGGGCGGGGTTGATTGGCTCTCCTCCAAAGGGATCAAATCCGGTAAGAAGTATTCTCATAGTTTAACCTCCTAAAAAGCCAGGAAATACATCAAGGCGATATTGATACAGAGCATAGGGATGGCCGTGGCCACCTGGGCCTTTATAACGCCGTTTTTGTCCCCCATCTCAAGAAGAGCCGCAGGCACCACGTTGAAGTTGGCCGCCATGGGAGTCATCAAGGTTCCGCAGTAGCCAGAGAGCATTCCGATCACCCCGGCAATGGCGGGGTTGGCGCCGTGCATCACCACCACGAGAGGAATGCCTATTCCCGTCGTGATGACGGCAAAGGCAGCGAAGGCGTTGCCCATTATCATGGTGAAAAGGGCCATTCCGACGCAGTAGGCTACAACCGTGGCGAGAGCGCTGCCGGTGGGGACCACCGAAGAGACCATCTGGGCGATGACACCTCCGACCCCAGCCTTATCGAACAGAAAGCCCAGGGCCGCCAGGAACTGGGAGAGTATGACCGCCCAGCCGATGGCGTCTATCAGCCGTCTTCCCTCGTTGACCGACCTGCCAAGGCCGTCCTTCGTCAGCGCCATAACAGCCACTAAGCCAGCGATGGAGCCCAAACCCAGGCCGACCAGAGCCCCAAGGGAAGTGAACTTTGCCACCAAAAAGGTGACGATAGGAATAATCAAGGTGGGCAGGAAAAGGCTGTTGCCGAATCTGTCCGCCTGTCGTCTCTTCTCCTCCTTGGACGCCTCTCCGTAGGAACCCAATCCCAGGCCCTTGCAACTGGCTATCAGGGCCATAACCACCACCATAGCCCCGATTATACCGCTGGGGATGGCCTTTCCAAACAGGAAGGTAACGGCGTAGAGAGCCCAAAAAATCGCCGTACCGACCCTCTTGCCGTTGCTCCTGTCCGTTAGAGACCTGAGGGCGAAGACCATCAGCAAAAGGCCGGTTACCATATACATGTGATCCAGGGTTATCTTCATCTCCGCTCCTCCTCTCCCTTGAGGCTCAGTTTTTTCATCCTAGCGTCGAACATGGTGTATCTGACCGTGGCGATAGCGAAGGCCGCTACAGCGGTGGGGACGGCGTAGAGGGCCATGGTCAACAGATCTACCGAGTATCCAGCCTGGTCCATGACTCCCTTTATGAGCAAAAGTCCCCCTGCGGCTATGAAGATAAGCTGACCGAAGAAGTTTCCGTAGTTCTCCACCGCTGCCGCCATGCTCCTTATCTCGTCAAGGACGGACTGAGGAAGCTCCCTTCCCTTAGCCACCGCCCCCTCGGCCATGGGGGATATGATGGGCCGTATAAACGTGGGGTGTCCTCCAAGCTGTAGCCCGACGGCGCTGGTGGCCTGACGGAAGAACATGTAGAGCAACATTATCCTTCCGGCGGTAGCGCCCTTGAGCTTCATTATGAAAAGCTCCGCCTGCTCCCTCAGACCGTGGCGTTCCAGAAGACCGATAACCGGCAGTGTCAGTATGAACAGAGACATATACCGGTTTGTGACGAAAGCGGTCCCTATTGCCTCCAGGATCTCGTAGGGCCCCATCCCACCGGCCAGGCCGGAGGAGAACCCAGCGACGATAACCACCAACAGCGGGTTGAGCTTAAGCCCCAGCCCCACTATCACTACCAAAACACCTACCAACCTTATCATTTCCTATCCCCTTTCGATCCCGACGGCCCCATCACTGGACCCTGTCGGTATACTTTGCTAAACCCTCCATGTTCTTTATGACGATCTTTTTATTGTCCCTCTCCAGCAGCCCCTCGTCGAAAAACGACTTGAGTATCCTGGCGATGGTGACCCTTGAACAACCGACGTTATAGGCCAGCTCGCTCTGGGTTAGGGCCGTGGTTATCATTCCCTCTGTCATATCGACATCCCTGGTGTCGGAACAGGCGGAAAGCCGTATCAGGGCGTCGGCAACCCTGCCGGTGGAATCGTTGAAGACGTTGTTTGCGAGCTGGAGAGCCACTATGCGAAACTTCCTGGTCATGCTGTGTATAAAATAGAGGTAGGCGTCGGGGTTTCTGCACAGCTCCTCATCCAGTATGGACCTGGTGACGTAGGACACAGACGACGGCTCCTTGGCGTAGAGGACGTAGTTTAGGGATCCTCCGTCCATCAGGTTCATCTCCCCAAACAGCTCCCCAGGCCTCAGGAAGTAAAGTAGCTTTTCCCTGCCGGAGACGCTTATCATGGCCTTGGAGACCTTTCCCTCCACCACGATGCCGAAGGAGTCCAGATGATTAGCCGGAGCTATAACGTCGTTTCTGCCGTAACTCTTGACCGTTCCCTTCGGCGCCAGGATCTCCTTGAAGAACGCTCTCATCTCGTTTTGTTTTTTCTCGTCAAACACGTCGGAGTAATAGGAACCACCTATCGGCACGATCTCCACCCTCCTCTGTCACACGGGAGATTCCAAAACATATACATAATTATAAACAACACATCCGGGCAAAATCTGTAGTCTGGGATACAAAAAGAGGGCTCTCTAAAGACAGAGAGCCCTCTTTTTTACATATCCTTACTTCAAGGCTGAGACCATCTCGGCCAAGCTATCGGCCTCCGCCAGAAAATCCTGGTTCCTTCGCATCCTCTGTGGGTTAGATAGAAGTGCGTCAAAAGGTTGGGTATAGCCTGTTTGGGTTATAATGGCAAAAAAGCAAACTATCCTGCCCTTCTGGAGGTAAATGTTATGGGAAACCCTTATTCCACAGGTAGCAGTGAATACCGTATTTTTGAGGATGCACTAGGTATATGCCCTCCCTGGGAGATTAAGGACGTCCGTTTAGATTTCAAAAGGAGACGTCTGGACATCAACCTGGACTTTATCAAAGGGTCTGTCTTCGAGTGCCCCCATTGCGGAAAGAACTTTACCGCTTACGACAGTGCTATGAGGGAATGGCGACATCTGGATTTCTGACCCATATTTACGCTCCTCTGCCTAGGGTAAAGTGCTCCGAGTGCGGAGTCAAAACCGTGGAGATTCCCTGGGCAACAAAGGGAAGTGGCTTTACCCTTCTCTTCGAAGCCTGGGCGGTGCAACTGGCCCAGGAAATGACGGTTCTGGCCGCCTCTCGAGAGCTACGGATAAGCGATGATCGCCTTTGGCGTCTTCTCAGGAGGACCGTTGATAGAGCTATGGCAAACCAGGACCTCTCCAGGGTTAGGTCCGTAGCTATAGACGAGACTTCATGGAGAAAAGGCCATAAATACGTTACATTTGTTTTTGACTACGACACAAAAAAGCTTATTTTTGGCGTAGAGGGAAAAGGCTCGGACACCCTCAAAAAGTTTGCAGAACACCTCGAATCTCACGGAGGACAGGTCCAGCGGATAGTGGAATTCTGCTGTGACATGTCTCCTGCCTTCATAAAGGGAATTGGGGAGAATTTCCCTAAAGCATCCATAACCTTTGACAAGTTCCACGTTATAAAGGCCGCTAACGAGGCTCTAAATAAGGTCCGCGTCAGAGAGAGCAAGGAAACTCCTGAGCTAAAAGGGACTCGCTGGGCCTTTATGAAGAGAGAAGGCAACCTAACAGACAGGGAGAAAGAAAGCCTGAAGAAGGTCTCCTTGAGTAAAAAACGACTTCAAACAGGAAAGGCTTACCGATTGAAAACTATCCTTCAAGAGATCCTTGATGCTGGCTCCACGTTGACCCTTTCCGATGCCAGAGGGCAGCTGAAGGGGTGGTGTCGTTGGGCCCTTACCTGTAGGATACCGGAGATGAAGGAAGTTGCCATGATGATAAAACGTCACATGGACGGCATCCTTAGATGGTTCCATAGCCGAATGACAAACGGACTTCTGGAGGGCTACAACAGTGTCCTCCGAGCAGGAAGGGGCATGGCCCGTGGATTCCGAACTTCCGTTAATGTAATCCTCAAAAGCCTTCTTACCGCAGGAAAACTTGACTTTGGTTTTCCTCAGAATGTTTGGAATCAGCTTTGACCCATACTAGATGCGAAGGAACCGACATCCGAAAGTGGCGACGGGTGCGTCGCCACGTACCGAGAAGAAGAGTTTCCATTCCTCATAGGGACATCCGAAAGGGTAATTTCAAACCGTAACTATTCAGTCCCCCTGCCGATTTAGGTCCTAAATCAGCAGTTCCTTAGTCTCTTGCAACGTGCTATCATGGCATCAGAATAAATCTGAAAGGAGGTCTATCCATGTTTCAGAAACCCACCTACGAAGAGCTCTTCGAGGACAACCAGATGCTCAAGGCGATAAACAAGAGCCTCAGCGAGAGGATCTCAGAGCTCGAAGCCATCCTGAAACAAAACAGCCAGACCAGCTCTAAGCCTCCTTCAAGCGACGGCTATAAAAAGCCCAAGCCGACCAGCTCCCGGAAGAAAAGCGACAAGAGTAAAGGGGCTCAGAAGGGCCATAAA
>NZ_FXBB01000060.1 GCF_900177735.1 Dethiosulfovibrio salsuginis
TAAACCGCATCATGGCTCAGACCCTCCGGGGAAACCCCAACTTCAACGGGATTTGGGGCTGCTGGGAGCCCAACTCATTCGACGGCAGAGACAGCGAATTCGCAGGAGCCGAAGGACACGACGGGACGGGACGTTTCGTTCCCTACTGGTACAGGGATGGGGGAAATATACTCCTGATACCCCTCACGGAATACGGACCTGGAGAGGATAACGAGTGGTATGTCGAACCGCTGAACGGCCCCAAAGCCACCATCACAGAGCCCTACTTCGACGATCAGATAAACAAGGTCGTGATCAGCCTTATTATTCCCCTGGAGGCGGAGGGGAAAAGGATTGGAGTGGTGGGCGTAGATCTGGACATGGCCCCTATCGACGGGATTATCGGCGAGATGAAACTCTACGAGACGGGATTTGGAAGGCTGATGTCCTACACCGGAACCTTAGCCAGCCACCCGGATAAGGCAAGGATCGGCAAGATAGCCGGAGAGCTTAAGGGAGAGAGAGGAGCGACCACACTTAGAAGAATCCAATCGGGAGAATCATTCATAGAGGTAGCATGGTCCCAGTCGCTGGGCCAAAACACCCTGAAGGCCTTCGCACCGATCCAGGTCATAGGAACCGATACGCCCTGGAGCCTTGGGGTGGTCCTCAGGGAGGACGAGGTAATGGCCTCGTCGGTACGGGTAATGACCCTGTCCCTCATCGTGTCTCTAGCGGGAGCTCTCTTAATAGCACTCCTTGTGTGGCTCATAGTGAGACAGGTAGTCAGGCCTATAAAAAGGGTGGTCCATCTGGCCTCTATGGCCAGGGACGGAGACCTGACCATAACGAGAGAGGACTTTAACGTCCGCTCCCAAGACGAAATAGGGATCATGGCCGACGCCTTTTCCGCCATGATCGCCAACCAGAGGGAAGCGGTCAGGGCCATAGCCTCAGCGGCGGAAAAACTCGGCACGACCGCCGAAGAGTTCGCCGCCCTGGCGGAGGAGTCCAACGCCGGAGTCGAGGAGTCTCGGGCTGGTGTCAACGACATATCCTTCCAGGTAGAGAGCCTGGCGACCGCCAGCGAGGAGATCAACGCCAGCGTTGAGGAGGTCGCAAGCGGGGCCCAATCTTCCTCCAGGAAAAACGTCGAGATGGCCTCCGATGCGGACAGGGCAAAGGCAGCAGGGGAGAGCGGCGCCGAGGCGGCGGAAAAGGTGGCTAGAAGCATAAAGGCTGTGGCAGAAGGATCGGAGATCGCCGCAGGTGAGGTCAAAGGACTCAGCGACAGGGCCAGAGAGATTCAGAGCTTCGTCCAGGAGATAGGGACCATCGCCGACCAGACCAACCTGCTGGCTCTAAACGCAGCCATAGAGGCGGCAAGGGCGGGAGAGGCCGGCCGAGGGTTCGCCGTAGTCGCCGACGAGGTAAGAAAGCTGGCGGAGAGCAGCAACGTATCGGCCCGTAAGATAGCCGACCTGGCGGGAGAGATAACCGAAGACCTGGACAGGATTGCCCTGTCCTCGGAGAGTAACGCCACCAGATCCAGACAATCCAGCGACCTGGCCGACGAGACCATCGAGACCATCAGGGCCATGATGGAGGAGATATCGGACATAACCATGGCCATCCACGATCTGGCTGCGGTATCGGAGGAACAGTCGGCGTCCAGCGAGGAGATAGCCTCGGCGGTCCAGAACATAGCCTCCCAAGTGGCGGCTGCGGCTGGATCGGTGGACGTAATTCGGACTCAGATGACCGAGGTCAGCACCTCCGCAGAGAGGGTCGCTCTAGGGGCGGAGGACCTGTCGATCCTTTCGGAGGAACTGAGGCGACAGGTTGGGGCCTTTAAACTGGTTCGGGATCCAGGCCACAGCATTTCTCCCCGTAAAAAGTGAGCCTATCGCCCTATAAAATCCCGCCCTAAAAGCTGAGGGACCTCTCGAGAGGTCCCTCAGCTTTTTAACAGGCTCTTCGCAGATCAAACCGGTAGGTTTGCCGATAAAGGGCCGTCGCCATAACCCGAGACAAAAACATGACTCCCAGGTATAATGCTCATGACTACTATGAGGGAGTGATATATCTCTATGGGCCTTGATATTAGGGGACTGTCCATCAGCTACGGAGATCACAGGGTAGTGGAGGACCTTAGCTTTGAGGCACCCTCCGGGACCCTGCTAAGCCTGCTGGGCCCCAGCGGTTGTGGCAAGACAACCGTACTAAACGGCATCGCCGGATTTTTGCCTCTGATTTCGGGGAAGATTCTCTTCGACCACAGGGAGATTCAGGACTTAAAGACCCAGAGCCGGAACATAGGCATGGTGTTCCAGAACTACGCCCTCTATCCACACATGACCGCCTTCGAGAACATAGCCTTCCCTCTGAGGGTGATGGGACTCACCAAGGGGGATATCCGCCGCAAGGTGGAGGAGATGGCGGAGATGACACAGATAGGGTCGATCCTCCACAGAAAGCCCGGCCAGATATCCGGAGGGCAGCAGCAGAGGGTAGCCATATCAAGGGCTCTGGTCAAAAAACCGGACCTGCTGCTTCTGGACGAGCCTCTGTCGAACCTGGACGCAGGTCTGAGGATCGAGATGAGGGAGGAGATCCGGCGAATACAGAGGGAGACCGGCACTACCACCCTGTTCGTCACCCACGACCAGGAGGAGGCGTTGAGCATGTCGGACCGAATAGTCCTCCTGGACAGAGGGACCATACAGCAACAGGGCACCCCTCAGGAGCTGTACCGCAGTCCGGCAAACCTGTTTACCGCCCGGTTTTTCGGCAACCCTCCGGTGAACGTCCTGGAGGGAGAGGGGACCGGCGATGGACTACGGCTTGGGCCTACCGTCCTTCCCGTTCCGGTGAAATTCGGCCAGGCAACCACAGCGGTCGTCCGCTGCGAGGACCTGAGGATCTGCGCCGAGGGAGGGCACTTTCAGGGCTCGGTCCTATCGTCGGAGATTCTGGGCAGGGACTCGCTGGTAAAGGTCTCCTGGGAGGGAGGAGTCCTCAGGCTGATTGTGCCGAGCGACCGTTCCCCGAGCCCCGGGGAAAACCTGGCTCTTGAGGTGAACCTTCGGGAGCTACAGCTTTTCGACCTAGAGACCGGAAAGTCTTTGAGGGCTGATGGGCCATGAAAAAACTGGCCTACGGCCTGATCTGGCTGTCTCCGGTGATAGCGGTGCTGGCGGTGTTCACCCTCTATCCAGCCTACAAGACGGTGGATATGAGCTTCTACACCCGGTACAACTACCTTAGAAACCTGGTCTTCGAGAGAGGGTTTGAAAACTACCGCTACTTAGTAGAGGACCGAGACTTCTGGAAGGCCATGGGGAACACCCTCTTCTACCTGGGCTGGACCATGCCCCTGTCCATGGGGCTGGGGCTGGCAGGTGCCATAGCCCTCAACGGAAGCATAAGGTTTAAGAGGTTTTTCCAGACCGTCTACTTTCTGCCCTTCGTGACCTCCACCGTGGCGGTGGCTCTGGTGTGGAACTGGATATTTCACTCCCGTCACGGCCTGATAAACGCCTTTTTAGCGTCGGTTGGAATGGAGGCAATCGGCTGGCTACAGGAACCCTACTGGGGGAGGATAGCCCTGGTCATAGTGGGGGTCTGGAAAAGCGCGGGATACAACCTGCTCATATTCCTGACGGGACTCCAGACCATAGACGGCAATTTTCGCCGTGCCGCCGAGGCCGACGGAGCTGGGTTCTGGCAGAGGACATTCCGCATAACCGTCCCTCTTCTCTCTCCGTCCATACTGTTCGTGGCGGTCATAACGGCCATAAACTGTTTTAAGGTCTTCGACATGTCCTATATGCTATTCAGAAACACCTCCGGGCCGTCCCAGTGCGGACTGACCTTGGTCTACTACGTCTACGAGAAGTTCTACAACCAGCACCACTACGGCATAGCCTCGGCAGCGGTGGTCGTACTTTTCCTCATCATAACCGGCTTCAACCTGATCCAGTTCAGGATCGGAAGAAGCAAGGTCCACTACTAGGTGATCACCTTGAAAAAGCTGAAGAGACTGCCCCTATACCTGTGCCTATCCATAGGCTGTGTCCTGGCCCTTATGCCCTTTGTCTGGATGATCGCCACGTCCCTCAAATCGGGGGGAGAGACCTTCGCCGTGCCGCCAACCTTCGTGCCGTCGATATTTCGCTGGGAAAACTACGTCCAGGTCGCCAGGGAGATACCCCTCGGCAGGTATATATTCAACAGCCTGGCGGTGACCCTGTCGATCACCGCAGCGACACTGGTGTCCACGGTTATGGCGGCCTTCGCCTTCTCCAGGCTGGAGTTTCCCGGCAGGGACCTGATCTTCTCCGTAACCGTGGCGACCATGGTCATACCGGGAGAGGCGTTGCTCATACCCAACTACGTCACCATATCCCAGATGGGGCTCATAAACAGCTACACCGCCCTCATCCTGCCCTGGACGGTGAGCGCTTTCTCCATCTTTCTGCTGAGACAGTATTTTCTATCCGTCCCCTCCAGCCTGTACAACGCCGCCAAGGTGGACGGCTGTTCGGACCTGAGGTTTTTGGTTCAGATAATGGTCCCTGTGGCAAAACCGGCTCTGGTGACCGTAGGCTTACTTAGGGTCATAAACAGCTGGAACGAGTTTTTATGGCCCCTCATAGTCACCGACCTCCCCCACATGAGGACCCTTCCTGTGGCCCTGTCGGTGTTCACCAACGAGGCGGGAATCAGGTATCACCTGATGATGGCCACCTCCACCGTGATAGTGGCACCGGTGATAGTGCTATACCTTCTGCTACAGCGAAACTTCATCCGAGCCATAGGAGGCTCGGGGATAAAGGGCTAAAACCTCACACAGAGGATTTAGGATTAGAAATAGAGGAGGAGACAAAATTGAGAAACAGCATCAAAAAAGCGATACTGACCGTCGTCGCGGTGGCGGCCATGACCGGCATGGCCTGGGCGGGACAGCCCAAGACCATCCAGTTCTGGCACGCCATGACCGACACCAACGAGGCGGTTCTTAGGGAGATAGTGGATAAGTTCAATCAGCAGGACGAATATAAGGTCGAGCTGGTCTATCAGGGCCACTACCGTGACCTCTTCGCCAAGCTGGAGGGGGCCGCCAAGGCCAATAATCTCCCGGGTCTGGCGATGATATACAACAACCGGCTGGTGTCCTACGTCCTTAACGACTTCGTGGAGCCCATGGACGACATGATGGCCGATCCCGAGCTAGGCTTCACAAAGGAGCAGTGGGAGGATATCCCTCAGTTTTTGAGGGAGGTCAGCGTATGGGACGGCAAACACTACGCCATGCCCTTCAACAAGGCCAGCTATCTGCTGTTCTACAACAAAAAGATGCTGGAGGAGAAGGGTATCACCCCTCCGACAACCTGGGACGAGATGGCCGCAGCTGCTGCTGCCCTGACCGCCGAGGACGGAAAGGTCTACGGCCTGGCCCTCAACAGCTCTGTGGCCATCGACGGCAGCATCTGGGTGGAGCAGGCGGGGGGACACCTCTACGACGAGGAGAGCGACACCTTGACCTTTAACCAAGAGCCCGGGGTAAAGGCCTACGAGTTCCTGACCTCCATGATAACCAAAGGGCACGCCCAGATAGCCCGTGAGGAGAAGAACATAACCGGTCCCTTCGGCAGAGGAGAGGCGGCCATGGGCATCTCCTCCATGTCCCACCTCCCCAACATCATAGAGACCTGCGCCGCCAACGACGTTGAGTTCGGGACCATCGTCCTTCCCAAGGGGGAGAGAAACGCAAGCCTCTTCTCCGGCACCAACGTGGCCATATTCAATACCTGCCCGCTGGAGGACAGACAGGCGGCCTTCCAGTTCCTGAAGTTCTTCCTCTCCCCTGAAATGCAGTGGGAATGGGGAACAAGGTCGGGATACCTTCCACTTAGCTGGGAGATCTTAAAGAGCGACAGATACGCCGACTTCGCACGGGAGAACAACCCCGCAAAGCTGGCGATACTTCCAGCATTTGAGTGGGGCTACAACGATCCAAAAATCGTAAACGGCTACGCCATACACGACAACATGTCCAAGGCTCTGGACGCTATCCTTCTCGAGGGCAAGGGCATAAAGGAAGCCCTCGACGAGGCGGCGGAGAGGGCCTGGAAGGAGATTTTGGAAGCTAGAAAGGCGTTTTAACCAAAAAAGTCTGGGGCTACCCTTTTGGGAGGCCCCAGACTTTTTTTCTCAAAAGAAAATAGTGTATCATTGACCTACGAGACTAAACACTTCAAATATGTGAAACACCTTGGACCATGAAGGGAGTTGTCAAATGTGAGATGCAAAGCAGGTCTACAGTGCAAGATAACGGCGCTGATTTTAGCGTCGGTGCTGCTGGTTCTGGCGGTGGTGGTGGGGATCTCGACGTACATGAACCGCAAAGAGAGTCTGGAGCAGGCCCACAAACTGGCTCTCTCCATGTCCAGGGAATACGCCAACCAGATCAGGGTCGAGATGGAGATGGCCATGGAAGCCACCAGAGGAATGGCCAACATAATCAACGGAATGAGGGAATCGGGGAGACTGGACAGAGACGAGGTAAACCGCATCATGGCTCAGACCCTCCG
>NZ_FXBB01000061.1 GCF_900177735.1 Dethiosulfovibrio salsuginis
CGACGTTGCTCCATAGGCTTTATCTCGGCAAATACCGATGTCTTACGCTCCTGCTGTTGCGCCTCTTTGCAGGCAGCTTTGCGGACCTGGTTTTGGCGGTAATAATAGGTATGAACGTGGATTCCCTTGGATTTGCACCAGGCCCTTACGGTCATTCCGCTGGACCGACAGTCATTGATATGATCTGTCCAGATCTTTAAGGTCTCTGCTAGCTTAGCTTCTTGGTTCGTCATCATTGGTCTACCACCCCCGTACTGATTGAGTTCCCTTCAGTCTTCATCGTGGGGCGATTATCTCACGCCGATGATGATGCTACGAGGTACTGCTAGCTTTGACGCTTACGCTCTTCCAGGTCGCCCCTCCTTAACGTATCCAAATGTATATAGCAAAACATTTTAGATTCTTAAGAATGTTAATATTATTAAGATTTTTTATCTTAAGATAATCAAATCCCCTTGCATTTTTAAAATAAAGGCGTATCCTGTAATTGTTGCGGCAAAAAACTGCTTTTCGTGTTTTTTCCTTGTTTTCGTGTTTGTGAAAACCATGGCGTCCTCCCACTCTATATATCAGACCCCAAAGAAAAGGAGGTGAACTTAATGGCAAGCTTTGTACCTATGTCCAGCCGCATCGTCATGAGGTGTCAGGTGGGAACCACTGTCGACGGAACTCCTAAGCTCGGGAGCCTGTCGATCTCCAAAGTGGATCCCGCCCTCACCGCCGACAAGGTGGACGCCGTGGTAACCGCTCTGGGCGGACTCCTGTCCGTTCCGGTGGTGGAATCCCACAAGGCCGACGTCAACCTGGTCTCAGCCTAGGGAGTTTTTGCGATGATAGAGAGGAGGTGAAAACGTGAAAACAGTGAAGATGATCTTCGGAAAGGTCGACGGAACCAAGACCAGCCTCTCCCTCCGCTACGCCAAGGACGACCTCACCGAGGCCCAGGTTCGAGGTGCCATGCAGGCGGTTATAGACAACGACGCTCTCACCGCCGGTGTGGTGTCCATCGTCGGGGCGGAGCTGATCGACAGAACGGTAACCGACATAATCGTCTAGAAAAGGAGGTCCTGATAGTGGAAGAGCTACTGGCCAGCGTGGCCCAAAACGGCTTCTCCATAGCGGTAGCGGCCTATCTGCTGATCCGCATGGAAAGCCGGGTCGAAAGCCTCAGCCAGGCCATACAGGAACTGAGACTAGCCATAGTGGAGAGCAGAGTTGAATAACCGTGTATCCCTCTCTCCCCATTTCAGGCTAGACGAGTTTCAGTGCCCCTGCTGTCTCACCGTACGCCTCCAGCCGGAACTTCTCCACCGGTTGGAGGCCCTCAGGGGCCGATGGGGCCCTGTGAGGATAACCAGCGGCTATCGCTGCCCCAGCCACAACCGAGAGGTCGGAGGGGTGGAGAACAGCCGCCACATGGTAGGGGCCGCCGCCGACGTTGCGGTCGCCCAGCAGCGACAAAGGTCCTTTTGCCTTCTGGCAACAGAGGAAGGGTTTAGCTCGGTGATCCCCTACGGGAGCCGAGGATTCGTCCACCTAGCGGTGGACCTTTAAGGGAGGTTTAGTAGTTATGAGTACAGGTTACACAGTGGAAAGCAATGGAATGGACAGAACTACCGTCTCTTTTTATCGTTTTGCCCCTCTGGTTCGGAGCGTCGCCCGTCGTTATGCCGGACGAGGGGCCGATCTTGACGACCTGATCTCCCAAGCGTCCTGCGACGTTCTGGAGCTTATCCTTAGCTGCCCGGAGGATAAATCCATGGCTCTCCATCTGTCTCAAAACCTCCCCGGCAAGGTCCGGGACGCAGCGGCGAAGCTCAGAAGGCAAGCGGACCACGGCAGCATAGAGGAACTGGCCGAGTCGGGCTACGAACCGGAAGACCTGAGGCCCAACTACACTCCCGAGCTTCTTCTTGCGGGAATTCCCATAGAGCCCGACGACTTCCTCCTGGTGGAGGATCTACTCTACGGCCTGACCCAAGCGGAGATAGCCAAAGACCTGGGCTGCTCCCAACAGAACGTCAGCTACATGATAAAGAAGCTTCGGACCAAGCTACATAAACACCTGAACTGATAGACGAACACAGCCCAGCGAACTCAGCCATAGCAAGCCGCAAGCCCACCGAGAGATCGGTGGGCTTTTTCTTTGAGAGAGCCCCTAGGGAAAGGGGATTTTCCTTGACTAGAGGTGGGGTGAGTAATAAAATTGCTCATAAGCTGTCCAGTCCATATTCGGCAGGGAGAACGTCCGCTTCTACGGCGGAGGAATCCCCAATGTCTTCTGCGAAGATGACAGCCTGTCGGAGGAGAGGGTTAGGAAGCTGATCTGCTATAACCGAGAGTCTTAGAACTAAGGGCAGAGTGTCGCTATTTGGTGTGGGATGGGGCGCACTCTGTTTTGTCGAAAAATTAGTTTTTTTGCAGGGCCCCTTATAGCTAAGAATGCTCTAGGGGTTTGTGTGATATCTACCCCGAGAGGATGAAAACGATGCTTTCCGTTATCATAGCGACCTATAATCAAGAAAACTATGTCCTCGATACTCTGAATAGTATGCTGAAGTCCGATGTCCATGATGTGGAGCTGATAGTAACCGACGACTGCTCTACAGACCGAACTCCTGAGGTTGTCGAGGCTTGGATAGATAAAAACGGTCACCGATTCGCCAACGCAAAACTAGTCAAAGGCTCGAAGAATGTGGGTATCGTCGGGAATCACAGAAAGGGTATCGCAGCATCGAAAGGATCTCTCCTCAAGGGTTTGGCTGGCGACGACTGGTTCCTTCCAGGAGCCATTGATGTCATAAAGAAATACGATGGTATAAAAAACACGATTTTCTGTTCTGATGTTGTTGAGGTTAATGAGCTAACTGATAAAAAAAGGATTAGGAAAAACGACCAGCGGCTTTTTATGCCAATGACTAGCAGTGAGAGGGCCAATCTTTTAGCTGGTGTAGGTTGCATGATCCTAGCTCCAGGAGCTTTTTACTCAAGGGATGTGTGGGAAGACTCGGCGGATCTTCTTTGCGGAATAAAACACATAGAAGACTACTATCTATGGTTTTGCTCTGCAAAAAAAGGAAAACAATTCGTGGAAGTGGGGTTCTCTTCAGTTTGCTATAGGGTTCATGGTAATAATATATGTGCACCTAAGTTTAAAAAATTGTCTATAACACAAAGGGATTTCTTAAAAGATGAGATGGTCGTAAATATACAGATATCAAGAGATGCTGAGGTGTCTCTTCTTGCCAAATATAGTGCTATGGTGCGATTTGTATCAGGTTTTGTATTTTCAAAAAGCTACGACTATGTGGGGAGAAGCGTTGCTATGTGGCTATTGAGGGTAATTCGTTTAGCAGATCCCATATACTTCAAAAATGCGATAATCAAAGTTGGAGAGCGCATTTTGAATCTATGAAGTGGGCCTGACAAGGGAGAAACTTGCTCAAGTTTTCCTTTGCTGCGGAGGAGTGCCCATGGAGAAAGGACCAATAGCTTCCCTTGGAAGTGTGATACTCTAAAAGAGGCCCACTTTAGGGTTCTTTGATAGCCGAAAAAGGGTAAGCGTCAAAGCTAGCAGCGATGGCTGTCAAGACACATGTCGCGTTTCTTGAGTTTCCGCTGCGCATTCGGAAGCCATCCTATCCTGGTTATCGGGATTTAGAAAAACGATATCAGGCAGGGAAAGATCTCGAATCTCTCGGGCTCCCCATCTTTCCGGGTTTTTGCTTTTTGCTCGCTCAAAGACCTCTCGTCTTTGAGCGAGGATATGATTAGCTTCTTTTCGATGGCGTTGCCCCGGTGTCACAAACCGTAGGGCTCTGTGGCGATGAATCTCGTTGTACCAGTAGACGAAGGATTGAATCCATTCTCTAGCTTCCTGTAGGCTTCCAAAGCCTTGGGAAGGGAAGGCTGGACGGTATTTCAACGTTCTAAACAAAGACTCGGAGTAGGCATTATCGTTGCTTACCCGTGGTCTACTGTAGGAGCTGGTGATTCCCAGTTTTTCCAACGTAGCCTTGAAGGTCGCTGCTTTCATCGGGCTCCCGTTGTCCGAGTGAAGAACAAGAGGCTGGCGGTCAGTTCTAATACCCTCTTTGAAGCAGGTCCTTTTGATCAGCGTCTGGGCATGTTCGCTCGTCTCTTCTTCCTAGACCTCCCATCCTACGATGAAACGGCTAAAGATATCGAGGATAAGGTACAGACGATGCCATCTGCCACGGATTTCCGATGGCAGATAACTGATGTCCCATGACCAAAGCTGGTTGGGGGCGGTAGCCCCGTGGGTTGTCGGACGATGGCTTGTTCTTCTTGCCATTCGTCCCCTGTGATGAAGTTGGTTGTTCTCCCTTAGAATTCGATAAAAACTGGACTCAGAGGCAAGGTAAATACCTTTGTCCGCTAGATTTGCCACGATTTGAGCCGGAGGCATGCTCCCATATTCTGGGCTGTTGGCGATAGCTAATACACGATTTCTTTCCGCTGGCTTCAATCGGTTGCTCGGAGATGGTCGATCGGCACCAGGACGCCCGTCTTCTTTTACATCGCCTCCTAGGGTCCAACGCTGATAGGTCCTGATGTTGATTTCTAAAACCTGACAGGCCCTGAAGAGACGAGCTCCGTTGGTATGGGCTTCTTTGATCAGCTCAACTGCTTTACGGCGATCCGAGGCCCTGATCATTCTTCCTCTTCGTCCCCCCAGATCGCCTGGGCTTTTTTTCTGAATACCAGAAGGGCTGCCGCTTCTGCCAAAGCCTTTTCCTTGCGACGGAGCTCCTTTTCAAGCTCCTGGTACTTTTTCTTCGATACACCGGCCTCTTGTTGGCTTTTATCGTAACCAATCGCCTGTCCTACCGCGGCCTTGATACAGGCGTTACGCCATGCCTTGATGTCCTCCGGGTATAGGCCTTTAGAACGACAATATTCGCTACGCTCAGACTCGTTGAGACCGTATGTCTCCAATACGATCTGGAGCCTATCCTCCCCATTCCAGCGACTTATCTGCGCTTCGTTACACGGGGCTGCTGCTCCTACGACTTGGGCCTCTTTTTTCCATTTGCGGAGCGTGGTTTTCGTTACTCCCGTCTCTTCTGAGAGTTCCGATATCGACCTGTTCTCCGGAGGCAATATCTTCCGAATTGCCGATTCTTTAAACTCCTGGCTGTAGCGTATCATCTATCGCACCCCCTTGATCTATTACTCTACCACCTCAGGGAGACGCGACATATATCCTGACACATAGTG
>NZ_FXBB01000062.1 GCF_900177735.1 Dethiosulfovibrio salsuginis
CCATGTCTATGGCTCTCGATGGTCAGATTCTCTTCCTGGATGGGGCGACTGAATAGTTACAATTTATTATCTCAAGACATCCTAGAGAGATAGGGGCAGAGCTCACAGAAGGTGTTTTTCTGTTTTCTATTTCTTTTAGCTTTATTTCCATTTCTGTTTTTTTATTTGCTATCGTGGATCGGTGCATGTTTGCTATTTTTTCATTGGGATGATCTTTGCTGAGCTCTCTTCTTAGGATATCCTCTTTCGATTTTATGATCCTCTCAAAGGAGGATTCTATAGTGTCTCTATGTCTGTTCAGTGTAGCCTCGTGGAATATCTGCAACTCTTTTTTTATCTCTCCCTGTCTCTTTAGCTCCATCTCCTGCAATACCTCTATTACTTGTTTAAGATCCTCCGGCTCGTACTCATCCGGTGGAACAGATGGGTTTTTGCCTCTCTCGAGAATTTCTCCTAAAATCTTATCCGAATAATCTGGGATAGCGATCTCGTAGAGGGAATCGTTCACGATAAAAAGCTGTAAGGAGTGTTCATCTCTTACTGCCCTGCGTTCCTCAAATAAAACAAGAGAGAAAAAGTATAGTCCTGGAGGCAGAGTGTTCGTCTCTAGGCATATGTAGTGAGCCTGGGGAGTCCTTTTCCCCTGTCGAGCGTTATCGCTGTAGAATTTGACTATCGATCTGACTATTGGGTGTATGACACCTATAAACTCAGTCTCCTGGCATTGATAAGCGACTTCTCCTTTAAAAGTTATATCGATGCTTTTCTCTTGCTTGGGGATATGAGACCATTCAAAACCTTGACCTTTCATAATACGTATAAAATCCTTCTTTATCGTTAATTTGCCCTTGTGGCTTTCCTGGCTATATGATAGGAGGGTCTGAGGGGCATTTTTTTCTATAAAGCTCTCCACTATGAGCTGGAGCTGCCCTGGGGTTATATGCAGGTTGCTCTTGCTTGAGCGTTCGACCTCTTGGTCGAAAAAGGAATCTACACCTATAAATTTTGAGACGTCAGACTCTATCTCTTCCATATCTTTTTTGCTGTTTTCCAGAGCTATAAGCTGACGTTCTAGTGCTGCTTCCTCTTCCTCCTGGGTCTGGCTCTTGGATAATATCTCAAATTGAAGCTCGCTACCGATCTCTCCGATAATAGGCTCCAGGCTACCTATAGATCTGTTAAATATATCTATCCTATCGTAGAGCCTTTTTAAAATACGCTCCTCGATAGTGTCCTCTATCCAAAAATTGTAGATATAAATCTTATCCGACTTTTGACCGATCCGGTCCAATCTACCTATTCTCTGTTCTACCTCCATAGGATTCCAAGGTAGATCATAGTTAATCATGATGTGACAAAACTGAAAATCTAGCCCCTCAGCTCCGACTTTAGAGGAAAGCATGACCTCTATGTCAGGCTCTTCTCGAAATCGACTTATGATATCTCCTCTCTCCTCTGTAGGGACGCTTCCGTCGATCATGACGCTTTTTATGTTGTCTTTCTCTAGTCTGGATTTTAAATATCTAATTGTTCCCTTGAAAAAAGAAAAAATTAAAACTTTTATCTTGCCCTCTTTTTCCCTTGCTTTTTCTATTGCCTCTCTCATGCTTTCGTATTTAGAGTCTACCCAGCTCTCATCCCAACCGTCGACTATACCCCTTAATCTGAGTAGGGATTGCTCGTAGGAGGGCTTAGGGTCATTTTCCTCCATGGTGCCGCTTTTTTCTGAGAGATCGTATTGTTCATAGTCCGTGTTATCGTCTATGTCGTAATAGATATCGTCAAATATTCTATTATAGTTATTTTTATAGTGTTGAACCATTGCGGGGATAGAGGAGGCCATCTGTCTCTGCGGCATGTTTAGACGAAAAGCTTCCCCACCTCTTATACAGTTTTTTTCAGAACAGGCACTCCTTACGTAGTCTGTTACTGCATCGTAAAAACGTCTCTCGTGGTCCTTAAAGGATACATTGATAGGGCAGGCTTTCCTCACGGTCATTTTTTCGTTGACGTCTCTTCTCTTCGTTCTGGTGTATATATGACCTATGAGGTTTAACGATGCAAGAGCTCTTTGCGCCTCTATCTGAGATTTTATCGCTGCATTTTTATCTTGATTTTGCTTTATATCATTGTCGAGTTTACGTATGGCATGGTAAGCCGTATTTATATGAGGGTTCCTTCTTACTGCATCGTATTCCTTGGCTTTTTCCAGATAACCCCAGGCTTGATCGATTTTAGGTGGTATCTGAGATATGCAGGTCTGTGCTAATACTATATTTTCGTTAATGGAAAATCTTCTGATCGCCTCCGCTGTGTCCATGAATTCCTTCTCGTCCAGTATTTTTAATAGGTTGTAAAGGTTTTTCATGCCGATCTGTACAGGGGTAGCCGTCAGCATGATCATTGCTGTTGCCCTGTTCGATAACAGTCGACCGACTTTCCACTGTTTTGTGTTTCTGTTTCTCATGTGGTGAGCTTCGTCGACTATAACCATATCGAACTCTAAAGACAGCTCTTCAATTTGGGATATTACGTTGCCGTATCTGAGCGTCTCTATGGAGACTATCCCTCTGAAAAGGGATCTCTCCTCGTTTTCTTTGACCCTATTAAAAAATTCATCTAGTTCTTTTCTGCGATATATTCTAAAATCTTGGTCAAAACGAAGTCTCATCTCGCTTTGCCATTTGCCTGTCAGGCTGGATGGGCAGGTTATGAGGATCCTTTGTGATTCAAATCTTGCACAGAATTCCGTTAAAATCAAACCTGCCTCTATGGTCTTTCCTAAACCTACCTCATCACATATAAGTATTCTATAGTTTTCCGAGTCAAGCATCTTCATAAGTGGTTTAAATTGATAAGGGAAGAACCTTGTTTTCGATGCGTTGAAGGCGTAAAGAGTGTTTTTGATAGGCTTCTTTCTCTCCAATCGCTGTAAAGTGATCTCTCGGAGGAAGTCGTCGTATCCAGCGAATTTACTGGATATAAAACTGTTCTCCAATGTGAGATTTTCCTCAAGTGGCAGTAAATCGTCTTCTGGTAGCTTTTTTATAGACGCCGTATTTGACCAGCGGACCTTGTAATACTGAATTCCTCCGACTTCCGACAGGACTTCTAGGATAACACCCAACAGCGATTCGTCGCTTCTGCTTTTAACCTGATCTTGTATCTTAAATTTAGGCATAGACCTTCCTCCCATAGCTGGTAACTTAGTAGATTTAACCCAAACTCCTATCAAAATCAATTATTCTTTGCTTTTTTTGGTGCCTTAAGGGTTTAAAAAATATTTGA
>NZ_FXBB01000063.1 GCF_900177735.1 Dethiosulfovibrio salsuginis
CTCGCAGCGGAGTAAGCTCGCTGCGAGCTTTTTTATGACAAGATTATCCCATCTGTTGCCGAGATAGTCGATGTACTGCTAGGTTTGACGCTTACCTTTCAGCTTAAAAAAATCAAGATCGAGTTGGATGTTAAGGGTTTCGTCCTAAATAAGAGCCATCGGTCCAGCACGTATAGGACCGATGGCTCTTATTGTCTTTTTTAGGGAGTGGGGATGAAGGCTGGTTCTCCTGTGCTTCCTAGGTATCGGTCTTGCTCTATCTCCAGATAGCGGGAGACCTCGGAGAAACTGCAATCAATGCTACCTTCCTTCCCCAGCTTGGCGGACAGGGCTCCCCACGGATTGGATCCCTGCCGGTACATATTGCCGAGGTGATCGTCCAGCGGCATGAACACCTGAAGCAGCTCCTTTTCGATATCCTCGGCCATGTCGCCCTTCCCTACGAAAACGTTGACCTTTGGGGAGAAATCTATGTCTATGCCCTCGAAATTGGTGAAGTTCCTGAGGCTTAGTGACTTTATCACGGCTGAAATCCCTCCCAAATGTATGACCTGATATGACCTTGATCTGAGTTTGTGGTCGTTGGTTTTTCAGTGAGTGTCATTGTAGACGGCACCGTAGTAGCCGTCCCTCTCGGTCTTGGCATATATCCTTTTGGGTGTCTGATCAGGGCAGTCTTTAGGTAAATTGAAGTCTGATAGTGTGGGAGTTGGAATAGTTAAGCCGTAGGCGACGATCATCCTGTGGAATATATGTGGGTCTCCTGCGAAATTCCGTGGATTAGTCCTAAGCTTTTCCACGGGATAAGGACCCCAAGAAGGTTCGTACCAACACTGTCCGAAAATATCCTCTGTGCCAGGAAGATCGCTGCCTCCTCCACATATAAGCACCTTAACCATATCTTTATCCCAACTACGTGCATCTGTGTTTTTATCGTAGGCGGGTCCCCATACCGAAAAACGACTATCTTCCCATATTTTTTTAAGCTTAGTCTCTACAATTTCTATAGTTTCTTCGCTTTGAGGGTAGGCTTTAAGGCTCAGTTTAGTTAGTTTGAGGCTGATTTGACGGGAGCTTAGGTACTCCCCTTGTTTGGCGAAGAACTTAAACAGGTCTGCCTCGATCTCGTCGACGCCACCGGGGATTGTCACTGCGTTGTACCAGTTGATAGTTTTCTCTCCATCCTCGTTGTTTATGTTGAATATCGAAAAGTCTACCGTCCCTGCCCCGATATCGATAACGCCGTGAATTTTGTATTCTGCACCGAGAGATTCTGTATAGCAGGCTGTCAAAGCAACTGCTTCTGGCACTAAGTTGATATCTGGTTTTCTTTTCTGGGTGTCTTCATAAGACGAAAAATCTTTCTGCCAGAGTAGTGATATATACTCGAGTAAATCAAAGTCAAGAGAATAACCGTCTTGACCCATAAGGTCTCTGATAATATCCAATGTTTTTTCGCAGTTATTTAATACGTCTTTTTGCTCGTAGCTGTCTATCGGTAAACATATATTGTATGAGAATATGATCTCTCTGTCGTCTTTTTGTCTGGATACTGCTTCTCTTATAGATTTTTGTGCTGTTTTTATAATCCAAGACAAATAAATAGCTATCATATATCCAGGGTTGCGTAACTCTTCACTCAAATTACATTCAGTACAATAAGCATTGAACCGGTGCATGTTGTCTTTGTATTCTGCTTTATCGGTCATTCCCATGGATTTATTCGCCCCAAGGAACAGCATCTTCAGATATCTGGCGCCCTTTCCCCATTTATTTTCCGATAAAAAATTTTCCGCATCTTGACCGAGGAGGATCCTCCCCTCGTCGAAGGCCATCAGAGAGGGCATGAGATAGCCGTTCTCTGCACCTGCGTTTATCTCCAGAGGGTAGACCTTGTTATCTTGATTGCCCTCAAATCGATAAGCTATTTTAGTGAAACTAGTCCCAAAGTCAATTCCAACGGTGGCGTGTATTGGCTTTTTGCTTTTGATCCTAACTTTTGGGCTACTCATGACTACACTCCTTTTCATGGTAAATTGGTAACTATTCAGTCCCCCCGCCGATTTAGGTCCTAAACCAGCAGTTCCTTAGTTTCTTGCAACGTGATATCATGGCATCAGAATAAATCTGAAAGGAGGCCTATCGTAAGCGTCAAAGCTAGCAGTACCTCGTAGCATCATCATCGGCGTGAGATAATCGCCCCACGATGAAGACTGAAGGGAACTCAATCAGTACGGG
>NZ_FXBB01000064.1 GCF_900177735.1 Dethiosulfovibrio salsuginis
GTAGAGGACTACGCCATATCCCGCTATACCAGGATCGGAGGGGATAACTTCGACCGGTTGGTGGCAGATAGGTTTATGGAGTCCTTTGGAAAGAGGGTTCCTCTCGACTCCCTCGAGGAGCAGGAGAGGCTCTCTCTGGAGCAGCGGTTTCTGCGCTACGCCGAGGAGGCCAAGATGGAGCTGGTGACCGAGATGGAGAACCGGGCCATGTTCGGCATAGTGGACGGAAGCGACGTCAGGGCGGAGGTGCTGAAGGCCAACGTCCTGGGAGATCATCCTTTCGAGTACGACCTGTCTTACGACGAGTTTTTGGATATGGTCTCTCCCCTCATGGGAGAGGATATCACCATGGACATGGTGGACAACGATCAGGTCGAGACCGATGGCGAGACCATCATGACGCCGGTGGTGGACGTTCTCCTGAAAGCAAAGGATAAAGCGGGAGAGCTTCCTCGGGTGGACGTGGTGCTGCTCAACGGCGGCATGACCAGGCTTCCAGCGGTTAGGGAGAGGATAGGCCGGTTCTTCGGGGTTCAGCCTGTAACGGCGGGAGACCCGGATATGGCCGTTGTCCGAGGTGCGGTGGCGTATCACTACAACCTCCATCGTGGAATCAGGATCGGGGCCATTCTCAACGATACCATCGGCATAGAGGTCATCGGTGGAAAGGTCAAGCACATCGCCCCGGCGGGAGCGGCTCTGCCCTATCGGTCTCCCGTTATAAAGGATCTGGCGGTGACCAACGACGGAGCGACCTTCCTGGACCTGCCTTTCTACCTCGGTCGCAGAACCGATATCGCCCAGCCGAACAGGAAGATAGCCTCCAGGCGGGTCCGTTTCGTCAAGCCTCTTAACGAGGGAGACGTCGTGTGCCTTCAGGTTTCTGTGGACGAGCGGTCCATCATGAGCCTTGAGGGGTGGCCGGAGAAGGACAAAAGCCAGGCTTTCACCGTGACCGTCCAGTCCGACGGAACCTACGAGGAGAAGCCCACCTCCCTGGGGATGATTTCCCGTCCTGTGCCTGGCTTTAATCGGAACGGTCAATCCAAGGGATCGGTTAGCTGTAACGGCCCTGCCCTTAACGTTCACAGCACCGTTCAGCGACTGGTCAACCTCTGCGACAAAGCCCCTAATCCCAGTGTCAACTCCTACGGCCATGGCGACGCCATGAAGGAGATCAAGGATATGGAGAAGTCGGTGCTTATGGCCTCTAATGGCGAGGAGTTTGTCCCTGTGGTTATAGATTACATAGGCAGGAGAAACACCAGAGGACTGGCCAAGAGCCGCCTCATCCTGCTCCTCGGCGACCTGGGCTCGAGACACCCTAACCGGAGGACGGAGATCTTCAGGGTTCTCAAGGATATCTGCGCCCCTGAGAGAATTTCCGTCGCTCCCTCAACGGTGGTAAACACCATATTCCGCTACGCCGTAGAGGCTATAGGCAAGGTCGGAGACCGTTCCGCCGAGGACCATCTCCTTAAGATTATGGGCAGGATAGAGGCTTCCTCCCTTTGGAACAGCGCTCTCTTCTCCCTCGGCAAGATCGGGGCGGGGGAGGCAGGCTTTCAAAAGGCCCTCAGCCTCCTGAAGGGAAGGGAGAAAGGTGTCAGGATATCCTCCCTCTGGTCCATCGCCATGATGGGAAGCAGGGAGAGAGGCAACCTGTCCGCGTCTTTGGCCGACGACGCTCTGGCAAAGGTCGTCTCTCATTTGGAGAGGGAGGATCACGACGACGCCATAAGAAACGGCCTGTTCGCTATGGGAGAGCTGGGAGATCGTCGCCCTGGAAGGTCTACGGTGTCGGAGAAGACCTGCTCTAAGGCCCTTAAAGCCATAGCCGATATCCGCCAGAGGGCCACCAGGAACCGCTTTGGAAACAGCACCACCATAAGGTCCTACTGCGACATAGCCACCGCCATGGTCAAAGGAGAGGTGCTTTCGCAGGAGCAGGAAAAGAGCCTTCTGGGGCTTCGCTCCATGTTGGGATAGATTTTGATGAAGGAGAGGATCGTTATGAGCGTAGTCATGGACAGAGATGCAGTAAAAAGAAG
>NZ_FXBB01000065.1 GCF_900177735.1 Dethiosulfovibrio salsuginis
TTAAACTCCTGGCTGTAGCGTATCATCTATCGCACCCCCTTGATCTATTACTCTACCACCTCAGGGAGACGCGACATATATCCTGACACATAGTGACACTGAGTTATTCCAATTCGATCTTTTTGCGACATCTCGCTTGACAAGCTCCGGGCGATTATCTCACACCGATAACGATGCTGCGAGGTACTGTTAGCTTTAACGCTTACGGAATATTAATCACTAAAAGTTGCCACGTTTAAGCGACGAGAATAAAAAAATATCGGTTGCAAAATTTACGCTAGCTAGCCCTTTTAGGTTGAGAATAAGGAGAAAAGCTATAAGGGATAGAAACACGTATTTTTCTGTTTTTTGAGGTCGACTTTTAAGGTAAAGTACCGTTGCCACCATATACGGTATGAAATAGGCGATTACCATTGGCACTCCACCGTAATACAGCAATCTCATATATCCGACATCTGTATGCATATAGTAACCTGACTCTCTCCCCATTACATCACGGTTTACGTATTTTCCATCTCCAAAGATGTATGTATGTGTCCGATCAGGAAAAGTATACATTGTTTTCAAAACATCGCTAGATGATGTTTTGAGTTGCCCGTGTTCTAGTAAATTGTAGATAGGCTCTAATCCCCATCGATATAAAGGCTCATCCTTGTATATGTTGTGTAGCGCTAGTATAAGTAAGGCTACAGTAAGTAAAATACCACTGATTCTCATAATCGCCATGGTCTTACTTTTGCTGGATAAAATGAACAGCACGAAAAGCAGAGGTAATGAGACCAGAGTTGTCCTAGCGAAGAGAGATCCTGTTAAGGCAAAAAACAGCGAAACAGTCCAAGCTAGAAGCGGCCTTCTCTTTGCCATGAAAAAACCCATAGCAATCAAAGCCACAACCCCGAAGTATATTCCTGCTCCGAAGTATTTTACTCCTCCTAGGCCGATTAAGCGCATTAATTCAATGTTTGACATTGTGCCTTCTGATACAACCTCTAGTGCAAATAATTTTGATCTAGCCTCGATGAATATAAAAAAAAGCACACCCACTATTATCTGAAAAATAGCTCCCAAGAGAACAACGCCTATCGCTTCTTTTTTTACCATATCAATGCATTTATGCTCGATCAGTACACAAATAGCTGCGGAGCACAGAAAAGTTCCAATCAAAGTTTTGATCAAGGCAACGTCGTTGGATTGATTGATTAAAAGTGGTAATAACGATAGGCATATGGTGTATACGTGAGAGGATAGGTAGAGCAGGCTGCTTTTTTTACTTTTCCACCCTAGGGAAAAAAGCAAAAAAAACATTAGCCCCATAGAGACCCTAAAGTCTAATATTCTGCTAAATAAAACAATTCTATAGAAAAGAAATAAGAAGAAAATTAAATATGCTTTTCGCAAGGGAGCACTCCTTCGTTTACTGTTGGTTTTTTATTGTGATTAGTTATTGATGCAAATGTTGAGCCTTGCTATCCTCTTGTACTCTGTTGTGTATTTATCTATCATAAGCTTATTTGTGTAATTTTTTTCGGAGTTAATTCTAGAATTTTTTGAAAATAGATCGAGTTTTGATCTATTTTTGCTTAAAAAGAGTAAAGGGGCTCAGAAGGGCCATAAAGGAAGTGGCCTTCAGCTTCCCCATGAGCCGGATAAAATCGTAGAGCATCTGCCCTCACAGTGCGA
>NZ_FXBB01000066.1 GCF_900177735.1 Dethiosulfovibrio salsuginis
AAAAAGTAGTTCTTGCTCATGATATTTCCTCCTTTTTTCGTATAAAAATAGAGGCCCCACTAGGGGCCTCTTGCCTTGTATTTATTCTCTTAGATGCCTTTTGAGCAGGGCAGCCCGCTGGAAAGCGAGCCACCCTCCGCTGGACGTGGGCCTTTACTGAGAGAACCTACTGTAAACTTTCCTCTCGATTTCAGGGGTGATATAGCTTGCGATGTAAGCCAGCTCGGCGACGATAAGGGCGAGATCGTCGGAATGCCCCAGCACGGGGATGAAGTCGGGGATGAGGTCGATAGGGCAGATGAAATACCCCAAAACGGCGATAATCCCGAGCTTGACCGTCAAAGGAGTCGCAGGGGACTTAAGGACCTCCCAGAGGATATGGACCTTTATGAGGAAGGACTTGCTAAAGCTGCTGTTGCTGAGCTTATCCGAAAGGCCTTTGTCGCTGAAAGAATCAACGTACTTCTCCTTGTTCTCGTTAAAATCCTTATTCATATGTATTACCTCCTATTTTGTATGGTTGGGCCTCCTGGCCCCTTGCTTTTTATTTATTGTTTTAGAGACATCGCCCTTAGAGATATGCGAGCCCAAAAAACAGACCTTAAGGGCAATATCCCTCAAGGCCTCAATGCTCGGCGTTTCAGCTAACAACTAGTCGGAGATGCGGTCGATAAAACCGGCCAAACCACCACCGACGGAGCCAACAGTCGTACCTGTGGCAGTGATAGCCCCTACGGCTCCAAAGAAAGGAAGGGCGGTGACGAGGGCAACACCGACACTAGCCCCAATGGTAACGTTCCTAAGCACACCGATAAAGCTCATGTATATTCCTCCTCTATGTACAGTAAGTAGGTCTATCCAAGGGGAACCGCTCCGGGTTACCCCGAAGCGGCCAGCTAACCAGCTCAGATACTCAGCTATTTAGCCTTACAGTCGGATGATGATCTTGAGAAGCAAGAACAGAATGGAGTAATTACCGTAGTCATTAAAGTAGTCGTCACCGTAGTCGTTACCGATCATGTAATCCCTCCTCTTCACAGTCGATACGTCGAGCTTGCGCTCAGCGCTCAACTTGTATTTACCTTTTTAGAGACATGATAGCTAGCCGACAAAAGAGGTCTCAAGGGCAACAGCCCTCAAGGCCCGATAGCAATAACAGCAAACAGCCAGCCGATAATCCTGTGATGGGATCATTGGCTGGCTGTTTGCTTAATCCCCCTGAGGGGAACTCGGTGGGTAGAGAGGGATTAATCA
>NZ_FXBB01000067.1 GCF_900177735.1 Dethiosulfovibrio salsuginis
GGACCTTCCAGCGTTGGTGCAAAGAGGGAGAGGTCAAAGAGGACCAAAGGCCCTACGCTCCCAGAAGCAACCCTCAGAAGCTCTCTCCGACAGAGGAGAGAAAGGTACTGGAGTTAGCCAACAGCCCAGAATATGCCAGCGCACCGCCAGCCCAGATAGTGAACGACCTACTGGAAAAAGGGGTCTATATAGCCTCCGAGTCCACTTTCTACAGGATACTGAGGAGACATAAACAACTCAACCACCGAGGCAGAACAGCGGCTCCGGTGAAAAGGAGTATAACCACCCATAAGGCCGACGGTCCTAACCAGCTGTGGTCCTGGGACATAACCTACATCTGTGGTCCTGCCAAGGGGCTGTTTTACTATCTGTACCTCATAATAGACCTCTACAGCAGAAAGATAGTGGGCTGGGAGGTCTACGACGAAGAATCAGGGGAACTGGCCTCGGAGGTAGTCACCAAAGCGGTACTATCGGAAAAGATCCGACTCTCCGAGAAGCCTCTGGTCCTACATGCCGACAACGGAAGCCCCATGAAAAGCGCCACATTGAGAGCCACCATGGAAAAGCTGGGAGTCCTGTTCTCCCACAGCAGACCGAGGGTAAGCAACGACAACCCTTACAGTGAATCGATCTTTAAGACCCTGAAGTACAGACCAGCCTTCCCCAGCGGGGGCTTCAAGGATATAGATGAAGCAAGGACATGGATCCACCGATTTGTGTCATGGTATAATCGTACCCACCGCCATAGCGCCTTAAATTACGTTACACCTGAGCAAAGGCATGAAGGGAAAGCTCAGGAAATACTGGCTAAGAGGGAAAATACCCTGGAAGAAGCCAAAAGACGACATCCCGACAGATGGAGAAACAGACCGATAAGGAACTGCTCCATAGAGGAGACCGTATACCTGAATCCAGAGAAAGAATCCTAGGAAAAGCGTAGACACTGAGTTATTCCAATTCGATCTTTTTGCGACATCTCGCTTGACAGGTTCCGGATTCGAGATCTTTCCCTGCCTGATATCGTTTTTCTAAATCCCGATAACCAGGATAGGATGGCTTCCGAATGCGCAGCGGAAACTCAAGAAACGC
>NZ_FXBB01000068.1 GCF_900177735.1 Dethiosulfovibrio salsuginis
AATTTTTATGGAGAGTTTGATCCTGGCTCAGGACGAACGCTGGCGGCGTGCTTAACACATGCAAGTGGGACGAAGGTTCTTGTCGGAAGGCTTCGGCTGGAAGATAAGGATACTGAGTCGCGGACGGGTGAGTAATGCGTGAGAACCTGTCTCAAAGAGGGGGACAGCCCCGGGAAACCGGGATTAATACCCCATATGCCTAAGGGTGAAACGGAGCAATCCGCTTTGAGAGGGGCTCGCGTCCTATCAGCTAGTTGGTGAGGTAATGGCTCACCAAGGCAAAGACGGGTAGCCGGACTGAGAGGTTGGACGGCCACATTGGAACTGAGATACGGTCCAGACTCCTACGGGAGGCAGCAGTGGGGAATATTGGGCAATGGGCGCAAGCCTGACCCAGCGACGCCGCGTGAGGGAAGACGGTCTTCGGATTGTAAACCTCTGTTGCAGGGGAAGAATAAAGTGACGGTACCCTGCGAGGAAGCCCCGGCAAACTACGTGCCAGCAGCCGCGGTAACACGTAGGGGGCGAGCGTTGTCCGGAATTACTGGGCGTAAAGGGTGCGTAGGCTGCGAGACAAGTCGGGTGTAAAAGGCACGGGCTCAACCTGTGTGTGCACTCGAAACTGTTTTGCTGGAGGGATAGAGAGGCAAGCGGAATTCCCGGTGTAGCGGTGAAATGCGTAGATATCGGGAAGAACACCAGTGGCGAAGGCGGCTTGCTGGCTATACCCTGACGCTGAGGCACGAAAGCCAGGGGAGCGAACCGGATTAGATACCCGGGTAGTCCTGGCAGTAAACGATGAGTGCTAGGTGTGGGTGGGTCAAACCATCTGTGCCGCAGCTAACGCATTAAGCACTCCGCCTGGGGAGTACGGTCGCAAGATTGAAACTCAAAGGAATTGACGGGGGCCCGCACAAGCGGTGGAGCACGTGGTTTAATTCGATGCAAACCGAAGAACCTTACCTGGGCTTGACATTTAGGTGGTATTGACCTGAAAGGTGATAGACCATGTTTTCGAATATGGAGCCTAAACAGGTGCTGCATGGCTGTCGTCAGCTCGTGTCGTGAGATGTTGGGTTAAGTCCCGCAACGAGCGCAACCCCTGTGGTCAGTTGCTAACGTTTAAGGCGAGCACTCTGGCCAGACTGCCGGCGACAAGCCGGAGGAAGGTGGGGACGACGTCAAGTCATCATGGCCCTTATGTCCAGGGCAACACACATGCTACAATGGCCGGTACAGAGGGAAGCGAAAGGGCGACCTGGAGCGGATCCCAAAAAGCCGGTCCCAGTTCGGATTGCAGTCTGCAACTCGACTGCATGAAGTTGGAATCGCTAGTAATCGCAAATCAGAGAAGTTGCGGTGAATACGTTCCCGGGCCTTGTACACACCGCCCGTCACACCATCCGAGTTAGGTGCACCCGAAGCCGGAGGCCAAACCCGTAAGGGATGGATCCGTCGAAGGTGTGTCTGGTAAGGAGGGTGAAGTCGTAACAAGGTAGCCGTACCGGAAGGTGCGGCTGGATCACCTCCTTTCTAAGGAG